>JAMWDF010000085.1 GCA_023818865.1 Candidatus Omnitrophota bacterium | reverse complement strand
TGGGAAACTGGAGCATGCGGTTCAGAAGCAGAAGGGTTCGGATGAGGTTCTCTATCTAACCAATAAGGTTAATCTTTTCAAAAGACAAAATGGTCGGTATCCTTCTTCCCTCAATGAACTGGTGGAGCAGGGTATTATTGATAAACTGCCAGAACCACCGGCGGGTACTCAATTCACCTATGATCCGGCTACCGGGAAGGTAGGGATTCGTTGAGAAAAGAGGGAGTGAGACAATACAGTTTTTTAGATAAAACACTTGGATTGTGATACCCGGGGAGTAGCGCAGTCCGGTTAAGCGCGTCTGGTTTGGGACCAGAAGGTCCCCGGTTCAAATCCGGGCTCCCCGATTTTTTTCTAAGTCCAAGGAGGGAAGATGCCTAATAGCGTTATTAATCCTGATAAGCCTGCTCTAACCCATCGGGAAAGGTTCAGACGATTAATGCATTTTCAGACAGTTGACCGGGGTATCCACTGGGAGTTTGGGTACTTGGCGGAGACGATTGAGCGATGGGAGAAAGAAGGTCTGCCAAAAGGTTTTAGACGGTATGAAGGTAAGTGTTCAGTAGAGGAGTATTTTGGAGTTGACCCTCATTATCTCTTGGTGCCTATTGATATTGGCCTTCAGCCTCCGTTCACCGGAGAAGTAAAAATTCTGAAACAGGCTAAAGATAAACGCATAGAGGAGCATCCAGACGGGACGATTATGGAAGTGAAAACAGAAGGAGTTCGGACTATTCCCCATTATCTCAAGATGCCTATATCTGGATGGGATGATTGGAAGCGATTCAAGGAGAGGTTGAATCCGAAGAGCCCGGAAAGGCATTGCTTTGACTATCAGGCGCTGAATGAGAAATTTCGACACGCCAATGTTCCAGTGGGCATCAGTCTAGGTTCATTTTTTGGAGTACCCAGAAACTGGATCGGGTTTGAACAAATTTCCCTGATGCTCTATGATGCTCCAGACTTAGTTGAAGATATTATTGAAACCCTTACTTGTCTTTACGAGGCGGTCTTAGAACCAGCGCTAAGAGAAATAGAAGTTGATTACGCGGGAGGATGGGAGGATATTTGCTTCCGCAGTGGACCAATGATTAGTCCGAGTATGTTTCGCTCGTTAGTGGCGCCGAGGGTGAAAAGAGTAGGTAACCTCTTAAGGCAGCACGGAGTAGATATTATCTGGACTGACTGTGACGGAAATATCAACGACTTGGTACCTATTTGGTTGGAATGTGGGATTAATTGTATGTTTCCTGTAGAAGTCCATGCCGGTAGCGACCCGGTACAATTAAGGGAAAAGTATGGCCACGACATTCTTTTGCGCGGCGGAGTAAACAAGCGGGCCCTTTCTCAAGGCAGGAAAGAAATTCTAGCTGAGTTGAAACGGGTGGAGAAACTTGTGGCAGATGGTGGCTATATTCCTGGAGTGGATCACCGAGTTCCTCAGGATGTCAGTTACGAAAATTACCGTTACTATATCCGAGAGAAACTGGTGATGCTCGGCTGGAAGAAGGAGGAGATAGAGTCGGTTGAAGGTCTGGCTACTGAGTTCTAATGATTTATCCGGAGGGTTAATGGGCGGGCAAAAGGTTGTGGTTAAGTTTTTTGCTCCGGTGGTAGAAAGTAGTATCAATGCCTTGATGGAAATTATAGATAGAAAGATGCAGCAGGGAATCAGTTCTTTCACTGTTCTAATTTCTTCTCCTGGAGGCTCGGTTTTTCATGGTTTATCTGCTTATAATTACCTCAAAGGACTGCCGGTAACTATCACTACGCACAATTTTGGCAGCGTTGATTCTATCGGCGTGGTGCTTTTTTGTGGCGGAGCAAGGCGGTTCTCTGTCCCTCAGGCAAGATTTCTTTTGCATGGGGTAGCCGCTGGTTTTCAGAATGAACGGCTGGAAGAAAAACAACTGGAAGAAAGATTGAAGATGCTTCGGATTGACCTGGAGAATATCGCCAAGGTAATTGCCGCCAATACTGGCAAAACGGTTGAGACAGTCACTAAAGCTATGCTGGAACGCACCACTCTCAATCCGGAAGAAGCGAAGGAATGGGGTCTGGTTCACGCCATCCAATCCGAACTATTTTCTCCTGGAGCAGAAATAATTTCTATTCACCACCAATCGCCTGGCCGGCCGGTTACGTGATAATCCCGCCTTCTTCGGTAAGGAAAATGCCTTTTAGTTTCATCTCCAGGCTATGCGGGTTTTCTGCATTCTCCAGAGCGACTTCCTGAGTAATCCAGTTGTTATTAACCAGGTTTAATAGGGCGGTTTCAAAATCCTGCATCCCTTCAGTTCGGCCAGCCAAGATCGCCTTGATGATTTTTGTTTCTTGCTCTTCAATAATCAACCGACGGATAATCGGATTGTTAAACATAATTTCGCAGGCTGGTACCACGGAGACATTTTCCCGGCATGAAGGCAGTAAAATCTGGGAAGCTACCGCTTTCAGGTGCATGGCGATAGCGCGTCTGATCTGAGGTTGTTGGTCTTGAGGAAAAAAGTTAAGAAGCCGGGTAATTGTCTGGACCACATTAGAACTGTGCAAGGTACCAAAAACCAAGTGTCCAGTTTCGGCGCCGTGAAGGGCAAATTCTACTGTTTCCCGATCACGAATTTCCCCAGCCAAAATCACATCAGGGTCTTCTCTGACGGCTGAGCGGAGAGCCTCTTGGAAAGAACTGACGTCAATGCCTACCTCCCGTTGATTAATAATTGCCTGGTCGTTGTGATAAAGAAACTCGATTGGGTCTTCAATGCAAAGGATGTGACACCTTCTTTGGTGATTGATCCGATTGATGATGGCGGCCAGGGTACTTGACTTTCCAGTGCCGGTTGGGCCGGTGATCAGTACCAGACCATCAAGAAACTCAGCCATCCTGGTCATGGCCGCAGGGAGATTAAGACTTTCAAAATCAGGAATGTTTTGAGTGATGCGTCTGGCGACCAACGCCATGGTTCCTCGCTGCTGGAAGATATTGATTCGGAACCGACCAATTCCCGAAAAGCCCCGTCCTAGGTCTACATTCCCAGTTTGCTCTAAAGTTTTGCCCTCTTTTTCCGAAAGGAGCCCGGCAACTATTCTCCTGATATCCTCGTCTTTAAGAATAGGAAACTCGGTTTGCCTGACCAATTCTCCCTTGATACGGAAGACTGGTGGTGAACCCACTTGTAAATGGATGTCTGAAGCCCGCTTCTCCTCCATTAGGGCCAGCCAATTCTCCAATCTTACCCCATCCATAGTTATCCTTTCGTTAGAATCTTTCTTGGGAAAAAGCAAGAAAAGATGCGCTTTCTTGCAGAAAAAATTATAATGTAAGCACAGAGTTTTTACCAGGAGACCGAATGAATAACTTTAATAAAGTTTTATTGGTGTCTTTTTTTATCGTTCTAGCGGCAATGAATCCTCGGGGAAGTTCTGGCGAACGGCTTAGAAAGATTCCTTTTAAGGATTGGCCCCAGGTGAATTTTGAGAATATTCGTGTCTTGGTGGCTAATCAACCTGTTCTGGCTCAGCAGGGCTTTGCCGGAGCTGCGGCCGAAGAGATGAAAAATACGTTAATGATTTTCCCGAATTTACCAGAAGGGGTGGTTTTTACCAACACAGACCAAGGGTGGGGTGCGGTAAGTAAGAATCTGCAGATTGTCTATTTTGACAAGAGTTTTAGGATTCTCAAGACAGACATTATGGCAGCGGTCACTGGTTATTCTAAGGCACCGCCTGGCGCTGTCATAGCCATTGAAGGCTTGCCAAGGACTAACCGCACCAGAGTAAAGCGAAAATAGAAATCAGAATGTTATGATCTCTAACAACGGAGGGAACATGAAGAAGATAGAGACAGATTTGGCTCCAGCCGCGATTGGTCCCTATTCCCAGGCGGTGATAGCCAACGGTTTTGTTTTTGTCTCCGGACAGTTAGGCAGTGACCCGAAAACGGGTGAGCTTGTTTCCGAGGAAATTCGTGCCCAGACCGAGCAGGCTATTAAGAATATTTCCGGTATTCTTCAAACGGCTGGCAGCAATCTTGAGTTAGTGGCAAAAACAACTGTGTATTTGAAACAGATGGAAGATTTTGCGGCTATGAACGAAATTTACGGTCGGTATTTCACTAGTCAGCCGGCGAGAGCGACAGTGGCTGTGGCTTCACTGCCCAAAGATGCTTTAGTAGAAATTGAGTGCCTGGCTTTGGCCGCCAGTAAATAAATCATTAGCTACCGAAGTACGCTCGGATTTCCTCTAACCGGTCTGCAATTTTGATTTTCTGAGGACACTTTTTTTCACACCGGCGACAGGCAACGCAGGCACTGGCTCTTTCCTCTGGTTTAAGGCGAGAATAGATTTTCCGGGCTTTTAACGGAATACCGAAAACCTGGGCCAGATTATACTGCCTGAAAATGAAGGGAATTCTTACCTGGTGGGGACAGGGTAGGCAGTAACCACATCCGGTGCAAGGAAGATCAAGAAATTTTTTCCTTCTTTCAATCAACAGGTTAATCTGACTGATTTCATCTGGAGAGAGAGGCTGGTTAGTAGTTACGCTGGCAACATTTTCCCTGACCTGTCTTAAGGTGGACATGCCGGAAAGGGCTACGTGCACATGGGGATTAGTAAGGACAAACCGGAGAGCGAGGGCAGCCGGATGTTTGGCTTCTTCAGAGAGTAACTCAATTAGACCAGGTTCAGGAGAGCCAAGCAGGCCGCCAGCCACCGGACCCATGATTACCACGCCCAGACCCTTTTCCCAGGCTAAGTCAATGACTTCTTTATACTCACGGTTGATGAGGTTATATTGAACGGTGATAGTAGAAAAATGGCCGCTGCGGATAAATTTCTTTACATTCTCCGGGCGGTCGTGAGAAGAAAAACCACGGAATCTGATGAGTCCTTGGGCCATCGCTCTGTCTGTTACTTTCATAAACAGCCGATTGAATTGAAGGTAGTGTTTCCAGGAAAGGCTGTGGGTCAAGTAAAAGTCAATATACTCAGTTCGCATCTTTTCCAATGCTTTTTCCAGTAACTGCCAGCACTGCTTTTCCGTGTAATTGTTGTACATGCCAATTTTTGTCTGAAGAATTAACTTGTCCCGGGGAAAACCAGTAATAGCTTGACCGATGGCTTCTTCACTTTCCCCGTTATGGTAAAAGTGGTGAGTATCAATAAAGTTTACCCCTCGTTTCAAAGCGTCCCGGATGAGACCAGCCGCCCGATCGAAATCTACCTGGCCATTTTTCCTTGTTGGTAAACGCATGGCGCCAAAGCCCAGCCGGCTGACCTGGTAGCCAGTCCGGCCAAAAGAAATTTGAGGAAACGTTCTTGACTTTTTCTGAACCATCCTCCTTATTCTCCAATAATTTTTATTAGGACTCGTTTTGGTCTGCGGCCGTCAAACTCCCCGTAGAAGATTTGTTCCCAGGGACCAAAATCAAGCTGGCCGGCCGTGATGGCGACTACCACTTCGCGTCCCATAATGGAGCGTTTTAGGTGAGCGTCAGCATTTTCCTCGCCCACATTATGCCGGTAGCGATGGATAGGTGTGTGGGGGGCAAGTTTCTCCAGCCATTCAGTGAGGTCATGATGAAGCCCGGGTTCATCGTCATTGATGAACACACTGGCGGTGATGTGCCTGGCATTTACCAGACAAAAGCCTTCTTTTACCCCACTTTTTTCTACAGCTTTCTGGACAGCTTCCGTAATGTTGATAAAGGCAATACGTTCCGGGGTATTAAAAATAAGTTCCTCGCGATAAGTTTTCATTTTTGCGCTCTAGTGGAAGAGTAAACATATCTCACCTGCAGCAAAACTAATTGTACCACAAACCGAAAACTTTAGGTATCTTCATGATGATTTTCTTAGTGACTGGCCAGCCATCATCTTGACCAGGAAGGACTATGGGGTTGGCTTTCAGAAGAAATCAGCCTTCTGATTTCTCCGGAGACTACATCCAGAACAAACAACTGGCTTTTACCGCCCTGCGCACAGGCATAAACCAGATGACGGCTGTTAGGGGCCCAAGAGGGATGACTTACCTCTCCTACCGTGGGTAACCACCGAATTTTTCTCTCAGAAAAGTCATAAATAGCCAAATTTTTCTCACCACCGCGTATTGCTGTAAAACACAAAGTAGTTCCATCAGGAGACCAATCTGGAGAATAACAGTCAAAGTCAATTTCCTTCAGAGGTCTCAATTGACTGCCAGTCCGGGTCATCAGGTAAAGGCGAGGTTGACCGGTTCGGTCAGAGACGAAAATCACCTGCTCGCCATCAGGAGAGAAAGTCGGCGAAGTATCTATAAAACGCGAAAAAGTAAGACGCTGGCTGGCCAAGGAAGGCCAGTCAATCCGATAAATTTCTGGATTGCCTTCATGAGACAGGACTCCCAGTATCTCCGGATAACGCGGATTTGGCAGCAGGGCGCCGGCAAGGAAGGAAAGGGGAAGTACTTGAATCTCTCTTGTGGGGAAGATAAGCCGGGCCGCCTCTATCCTATTGACTCTGACCGATAAAAAAAACAACCCAATTTTTCCGGGTAGCCACCGGGGAAACAACTTCTTATCAGGTGTTCTTGTCACCGGAGTAAGATTTTCTCCATCATAGTCAACAATAAAGATTTGTTCCTTGTTGTTATTGTCTAAAGCCACTAGGCAAATTTGACTCTGGGCAATCCCTGGTCTTCCAATAAGAGCCAGGACAAGGTCATCTGCCACCTGGTGGGACAGCTGAGAGCTCAACTCTTGCCCGGAGTAACTACTTTCAAACAGCATTTCCCAACCTACTGTTTCCTGAGCCACTAGTCTTATCTTCTCAGGCTGTTTTTCAATAAAGCAAAGAAGGTCGTAACCTTTAGCTTCAAGTTTCAGGGTTGACATCCGATCCGGACTCACAAAGTTCTTCACCGAAACATTAAAGTAACCTGAATAATTCAGATCCCGGCCAAGGATAGAAAGAAATTTCTCTGTTTCTTGAGTTGCTTTTCCTGTTCCGGAGAGAAAAACCCGGAGGCGGCCAGGAAAATCTTTTGAAATTCTTAGGGTGGCTTTGGCATCTCCGAGAAGACCAATAGGCCAGGCGAGAGAAAGAAATATAAGCAGCCCGAGGTGAATCATCTAATGCCCCTGGCTGAAAATTCTACGGTCACATCCAGATAGTCACTTTTTATTTCCGGCGGTAACGGAGGAAACGGAGCACTTTTCTTCACCGCAGCTAAAACTGAACGGTTGAATTCAGCTAGAGGCGAAGCTTTGTCTATTATCGGTTCACTGACACGACCATCTTTTCCCACCCGAAAGGAAACCAAGGCTGTTTCCTCTTTCAAGGAAAAGGGTTTTAGAATCCGCCAGTTTTCTTCCAGCTTCTTTTTTAGGATCGTCCGATACCAATCAGGGATTTCTTGTTTTTCTTGAGAAAAAGAAGGAAGTTTTACCTCAGGCAGTTCCTGACTGGTTAATCTGGGAATTTCTGGCAATGTTGAGGGGTTTTTGGCTATGGTTCTTTCTGGTCTGGCGGTCGCTAATCTTTCTTCTAGCCGCTGACGGTAGGCTTCTGGAGAAAATGTATCGCTGGCCGGTGATGGAGTTTCTGTTCTACTGCTCAAGGGTTGATACTCACTCAGTTTCTCCTGGAGTTTTTTTCGGTAGGCTTCGGCTGAGAAGGTTGGGGTAGGTTTAGGAACAGAAATTTTCTTTGGTATCTCAGGGGCTTTTACCGGTTGGGGGACTGGTTGAGGTAGATGAGGTTCAAGGATTGGAGGTAATTGGGTAAGATGGACAACATAGACTGGCACAGTGACTACCGGTTTCTGAAAATTTCTGGCTGCTATTAGTACCCATCCGGCAGCTAGAGTATGGAGCAAACATGATAAAAACAAACTGATTTTCCTGGCTTTCTGGTCAAGGTAAAGACTGGAATTTATCATGGTGTTTGCCGTAAAGGAACTTTTAGCAGTTGGCCGACCACAATGAGGTCGGTGGTGAGTTGATTCAATTCCTTAAGTATCAAGACAGTGGTTTTGTACTTCCTGGCCAGGAGGCTTAAGGTCTCTCCTTTTTTCACCGGATGATAAATGAAAGGCTCTTCGCTTCTGGGCATAATTTCCAGCCGGCCAACTCCTGCTCGGAGAATAGCTAGGCGGCTTTCCTGTTCTACGATATCCTCTAGGAACGCCTTGAGCCTGGCATAAGCAGCCAGTCTTGCTTCTATCGCTCTTTGGTATTCTTCCTCTACTGAGAATTTCTGGCTTTCCAGGAGAGTATCTGCTTCACGGATTGCCTGGCTGGTCGGTCCTGGTTGAATTAATCTTTCCAGGGCGGCTATCCTTTTTTCCAATTGGGCAAGGTGACTGGTCTGTTTTTCCAGTTGTGATAAGGCTGGGCTAAGGAGAGAAGAAAAATGTTTTTCCTCTTCTTTCTGTCTTTTCTCCATGGCAGCCAGAACACTTTCCTGTCTGACAATCTCCTCAGCCAGGGCCAAATAGTTCTGTCTAAAAGTGGCGGCGAGGTTTTTCTCAATCTCGGCGCTAACTTTCCTAAGGTTCTCTACTGACTGGCAGGTTTTTTCCAGCAAAGACTGCTGGGTTGCTGTTTTTTCAACCAGCCGGGTCAGTTCTTCCATGAAAACGCTTGACTTAGTTTTCATCATTTCTTCTAAATCTTTATAAACAGAAATTTTTTCCTCGGCCAATTGTTTCTCCAATTTCAGCCACCATTCCTTTTGGAGGTTACTTATTGTACTTAAGTCCTTCTGAAAGGAAACAAGGTACTGGCTGAATGAAAGTATTGTTTTATTAATCTCTTCACTAAGCCGGAGAAATTTTTCCTGTTCCAGTTGGAAATTGTGAAGACGTTTTTCCTGTTGCTGCCATTGCTGCTGGAGCTGGTTGGTCAACTTGATTCCTTCTTCTTTTATCCAGTATTCCGCGGAGGACAGGGCATTGGTCAGTTTTTCCACCTGAGCTCTCAGATCTTCTATTTGGGCTCCCAGAAAGTTGACCCTGTTTTCTAATTCTTTCTGGGTTTGCTCCAGGTCAGAAGCCGGTAAGGGTACCAATTCCACCAAGGGCTGGGGTAAAACAATTTGAGGGGTGAAGGAGGGGACAATTGGCTCTTTGGGTTCGGAAGCAGGCAGTGGCTCAGCAATCTTTTCCGGAACAGACGGTTCTGGTGCCCGGATGGGACGACAGCCAGTCACCCAGAGAAGGGTTAAGACAGAAAGAAGAAATTTTCTCATGGCTCTAAAATGAATAGTTCACCGCCGGCGGTTCGGTCGTTTCCCGGATAGGCAAA
>JAMWDF010000084.1 GCA_023818865.1 Candidatus Omnitrophota bacterium | reverse complement strand
AGAAATGAGCCTATCCCGGGTAAGAAAATAGAAAGTATTGAGAAGAGATGTTCCTTCCCCGGAGTCTCACCGAGCAGAAATCTGGTCGGGGAGGAGGGATTTGAACCCTCGGCCTCATGGTCCCGAACCATGCGCGCTTAACCGGACTGCGCTACCCCCCGCTTATGGGTGCGCCCAGCCTGACTTGAACAGGCAAGCTTCGGGTCCGCAACCCGACGTTCTCTCCAGTTGAACTATGGGCGCCTGAATTATTATACCTCTTTCTCAGCCTGATATAAATCTTTGCCCCGAACATCAATAACTACTACTGCGGGAAATTTCTTCACCACCAGACGGTAAACAGCCTCAGGACCGAGTTCGGGATAAGCAACAATCTGGCAGTGATAAACAAACTGATTGAGATAAGCGCCACAACCACCGTAGCTTACCAGATAAATCGCCTGGTACCGACGACAGGCCAAGGCAATTTCCGAACTGCGGCGTCCTTTTCCCATGGTCGCCCGGAGCCCCTGAGCTAGGAGGGGTTCTGTCATAGTGTCCATTCGGCTACTGGTGGTTGGCCCGCAAGAGCCGATTACTCTTCCCGGCGGGGCTGGAGTGGGTCCCATATAGTATAGAAGGGCATCCTTGACTGGGAAGGGCAGAGTCTGATTTTTCTTGATAGTGGCAAGAAACCGGCGGTGGGCGGCATCTCTGGCTACATAAATTTCGCCATTAATTTCGACTACGTCTCCTGGTTTGAGATGTTTCAGTTGGTGCGAAGTCGCTGGAAAGGTTACAGGATAAACGGGATGACGTTTAAACGACAAAAGTATCTCCTGGTAATAATATCTAAAGTTCAATTTGAGCCACTCGGTGTGCCCAGCAGGAAAGGTTGACTGCCACGGGCAAACCAGCAATATGGGTTGGGTAAGTTTTTAAACGAACCGCTAACACGGTGTGGTGACCACCGAATCCTCCCGCCCCAATGCCCAACTGATTGATCTCTTTTTTTATTTGGTTCTCCCGAAATCTTAGCTTTGAGTCCAGTTTCTCTGCCTTTAGAGCTAGTTCTACTAGTGCCTTTTTCGCTAACAGGCAGGCCATTTCCGGAGTACCACCCAAACCGATGCCCAAAAAATAAGGCGGGCAAGCATTAGGTCCAATTTTTCTCACCTGGTCTATCACAAACTTTTTTACGCCCTTCCAGCCGACGGTCGGCGGCATCATTGACAAAGCCGAAGCGTTCTCTGAACCGAATCCTTTAGCCAGAACAGTCAAGCGGAAAGCTTGGCCTTTTTTCAAAGAAAAATGAACAATGGCTGGAGTGTTATCACCTGTGTTTTTCCGGCTCAACGGGTCAACCACTGAAGGCCGAAGTCGTCCTTCCCGGGTTGCTCTGGCTATTCCCTGTTGGACGGCTTCATCCAAATCATTGGGACCATCAGGGAGAAAAATAATCCTGTCTCCGCATTCAATTAAAACTGTGAACAGACCTGTATCTTGACACAATGGCAGTCCAGTTTCTTGGGCCACCACCAAATTTCTTAAGATACAGTTCAGGTATTGCTTGGCGAGAGATACTCCTTCGTTGGCCGCCGCCCGGCTGAGAGCCTTCTGAACAAATGGAGGTAGGTAAAGACTGATGGTTTTAGCTAACTTCGCGACCTCACCCTCAATTTTCTGTAAAGATATTCTTCTCATTAGCCCACCAAATAAAACCAGGGTCAGAATGATAGTGGAGAATCAGATTCAATATGAAGTTGATTTTTTCCAGGATCGGGGATGGTACTCCACTGATAAAAGATAGCCTAGATACAGAAATTCTTTTTAGATAGCGGATAATTCGCAACTCAGCGGAGGAAACAGGAATTGTATCTGGGGTTTGCCGGCTACACTCTAAACAGATTAATCCTCCGTTACGAGCACTTATTAACCAGGTTTCTTTTACCCGGTGACACCGAATACACTGATTTATTTCCAGGCCATAGCCTAACAGACCAACCAGTCTTATCTTGAACCACAGGTAGACAATCCAGGGACAACGAGTTGTTTTGAGCACCCGGCCAGTTGCCAGTATTAGTTTAACAATATCGTTATTTTTTTCCCGCTCTGGAAGGAATATGTTGAGAATTCTTAGCATCAGTTGCCATATTAGGCAGCGGTTTGGTTCTTCCATAAAAAAAGTATCAATCAATTGAGGGGCATGGAGTAAAGGCAATTGGTTGGCTCTCTTGGGATAAACAACGACAAAAATATAAGACCCGGCCTGGAAAGAAAGAGGAGAGACCCTACTCGGCGAAGTTCTCACTCCTTTCAGCACTCCCCTGATTTTTCCCATTTTAACAGTCAGCAAATCTAGCAAGACACTAGTTTCCCGAAAATCTATTTTTTTTAAAACTATTGCTTCTGTAGCTACACCGGCCATTGATCAGGTCTTACCAATCCCATAGAAACAACCAAAGAAAATCCCTCTTCAACAGTCAAGGGAATTTTTTCTGTCTTTTCCTCGGGGATGATTAAGAGGAAGCCAGTTGTTGGGTTGGGAACTGTGGGAACAAAGACAGTTAGAAATTTTTTCCCCTCCTTAGTCATCATTTCCGCGGTGACAAAGCCTAACAAGCAGTTATCCCCGAAAGCTTTAACTGTTACCACACTCCTGAAACTACGACTTTCCGGCCGGGCAATTGCTAACATGATGGCCTTGGAAAAAGAGTAGATTTTATTAAGGATAGGGACAGAGTGCAAAATTTTCTCTACCAGAATGAGGGTTTTCTTCCCGAAAATGTTGTGGGCCAGAAAACCAACGAACAGAATGATGGCTATAAGAGAAATAAATCCGAGACCAGGCAAATAGAAATCAGGTACTAGCCGCCGGATTAACCGGCCCAAGAGGTTGTCAAGGAAGATAACCAGTTTTATCAAAATCCACACAGAGAAAGTAATGGGAATTAGGGAAAGCAGTCCTGACCAGAAATACTTTTTCAAATTTTCCATGAAAGCAATCCCCAGAAAACCTGAATAGTTAACACTGTAATCAAAATTCCTACCAGGGCTCCAATGATAACCTCTTCTAACTTATGAATCCGGCGTTCTATTCGGCTCTGAGCTACCCAGATGGCCAGCCATAACACGAGCAAAGAAATCAGAGGTTGCTGGTGAAAGGTCAAGAATGAGACAATTGTCCAGATACTGAAGGAAATCCCGCTATGGAGACTGGGCATTCCTCCGCTTAGCAGCGAATCCCTTTTCAAGATGAACTTAAGAATGAGGGAAAGAGTACAGACTACAACAAGACCGACAAAGGTAACGTACCATGGGGAACCGGCAATATTCTTGAAGGCAAATCTCCAACCAGGGGGGAAGTATTTTGCCGTGATCAGGTAGCCGGCAATGACCGCTGTAACTGCGGTCAGTAATACTGCGGCCGCACTCATGTCCTTAATTCTCTTGGCCTGGATACTAAACTGTTGGAAAAGAGTGTCAGTCAGGTGTTCTATCACTGTGTTGAACACTTCGGCAACCATCACCGCCATGACTACCAGGAGAATCCCCAGAAATTCGCCTAAGGTGAGGTTAAGAAAAAGGCTACCGAGCACCACCCCAGTGCCTACCAGGAAATGCAACCGGAAATTTCTCTCTATTTTCAGAATGTAAAGCAAACCGCGAAAAGCAGAATTGAAACTGCTCAGCAGATCTCTTTGTTTGGTAATCCCCATGATTTATCCTTACTCTCTCTGGCTAATTGCTTTCATGACCATTCTCATAAATCGTGCTTGCTGACCGAGCATTTTCTTTCGGCTACGGAGATGGCTATCTTTAAACCCTTGGAGGTGGAGAAGACCGTGGATGATCAGGTAAAGTACTTCCTCCTCAAGGGAGTGACGAAATGATTTTGCCTGCCTTTGAGCTGTTTCTACCGAGATGATTATATCAGCCATATCCGGCCCTAATTCAAAGGCTAACACATCGGTAGGCTGGGGTCGGCTGAGATATTGGGCGTTCAACCGACTGATTGCTCGGTCAGAAACAAGGACTACCGTGATTTCTTTGCTGGCTAGAAGGTTGTGATAGCGGCATAATGCGTGGGTGGCCTTTCTAATCCAGCGAAGGTCAACGCTAATTTTTTTCTGGCGGGATTGAATGATAACGGGGGACATTTTTTTCTCGATGGCGCTGATAAGCCAGAATGATTTTTTTTACCAGAGGATGTCTGACTACGTCCCGCTGAGTGAAATAAATAAACTTTATACCAGGAATGCCCTTCAAAACCGATTGGATTTCCACCAGTCCAGAAGTATCCCGGGTAAGGGGCAAGTCAATCTGAGTAATATCACCAGTAATGACGGCTCTGGACTGTGGTCCCAAACGAGTAAGAAACATCTGTAACTGACCAGCAGTGGTATTTTGGGCTTCATCTAAAATAACAAACGCCTCTCTCAGGGTGCGGCCTCTCATGTAAGCCAGCGGGATAATTTCGATGATACGCCTTTCGGTCCATCTCTTTAGTTCTTCATACTTCATCAAATCGTAAAGGGCATCATAAATTGGCTGGAGATATGGTTTAATTTTTTCCTCCAAATCTCCAGGGAGAAACCCAAGTCTTTCCCCGGCTTCCAAGGCTGGCCTGGTTAAGACTATTTTCTGGTATGACCCTTGTTTAACCGCTTCAATAGCGCAGGCCACCGCGAGATAAGTCTTCCCTGTTCCGGCTGGACCAATCGCTACAGTAAGGTCATAGTTTCTGATAGCCTGAACGTAGGCTTTCTGTTTAGGGGACTGGCTGACCACCATGGTCCGTCGAGAATAAACCTGAATCTGACCAGGTAAGAGTTTTTCTGGAATTTGGCGATGAATTTCTGCTTTCATTTCTGTCTGAGCGAGAATGTGCGCCAACTTTAACTGGTCCAGTTCTTCCTGATGAGCCACCAGTTCCTTCAATTTTGACAAGACCTTACAGGTTTGGTCAACCTTTTCTGGTTCTCCCCTGATTTTCAGCTGGTTACCTCGGCCCAGCAGGTTGACTGAGAGTCGCCTTTCCAAATAGCGCAGGTTTTCATCAGAACGGCCAAAGATAATCTGCGCCTCCCGAGTGGTGAAGTAGAATTCTCTTGTTTCCGACATGCTCAGGGAATAATCAGTTCTAAACCACTATCCAACCGGTCAGGATTCTTTATCCGCTGACGATTAGCGCGGTATATTTCTTGCCAGCGGTTCGGGTTACCGTAGACTTTTCTAGCAATCTTACTCAGAGTGTCTCCGGACTTAACTCGATAGGTTTTCATCTGCCTGGTAAGCGGCTCCTCCTGAAGGATTGGTTCTTCTGGCGGGGCCATTCGCCGCGTGGCTCGTTCCCGATTGATCTCAGCTAATATCTGGTTGCTCATTGCCATAGCTTTTTCACTTAATTCATTGGCTCGGGTAATAGCTTTGTTGGCTTCAGCTATAGCATCATTAGCTGCTTTTGTAGCCTCCCGGGCAGCTTTATCAGCGTGGTCCATGGCTTTCTCAGCGGCTTCTCTAGCGGCCTGAGTAGCTTTCTCGCTGGCCTGCTTAGCTGATTCAATAGCTTTTTGGCTGGCTTGATTAGCTGCTTCAATAGCCCTGGTGGCCTCTTTAGAGGCAAATTCTCTTGCTTCGTTAGCTGCGGAGATAGCTTGATTAGCTGCTTCCAGAGCCTTACCGGCAGTGGCGACTGCCTGATTGGCTGCCTCCAGGGCTTTTCTGGAGAGTTGTTCACTCTCTTTGCTGATCTCCAGCCCAGTTTCAGCGATTGCTTTTGCCTGCCTTACCTGGGTGCGCAAAGAACCTTCGTCCTGGGGGGCCAAAGGTGTTTGGCTCAAGGTATAACAGCCAGAGAGACAAAGAAGCAAAAAGCCTAAGAGAAGATTTGCCCAATTATTTTCAAACTGCATTTTTCCATTTCTTTTTTTCCTGGTCATTTTTACCCCTTTTTAGGAGATGCCTCGGAAAGATTTAAGCGGATAGAATTTTCTTCAAGAAGAGAAGGGTCAACTTCTCCAGGAGCATCGGTCATCAGACAGGTCCCTTTTTGGGTCTTAGGAAAGGCAATCACTTCCCGAATGGAGTTTTCTCCCAGCAAAAGCATCATCAGACGGTCCAAACCAAGGGCGATTCCTCCATGGGGAGGAGCACCACACTCCAAAGCTTCCAGAAGGAAACCAAACTGCTGCAAGTATTTTTCCCGTGGTAACCCAAGAAGGTCAAAAACCTTTTCTTGGATGGAACGCTGATGAATCCGTATGCTGCCACCCCCGATTTCTACCCCATTCATTACCAGGTCGTAAGCCCGAGCCATTATTGTCTCCGGCGGCCTGTCTAAAGTATCCAACCTTGGAGGTTGGGGACAGGTAAAGGGATGATGGCGTGATTGCCAGCGCTGTTGTTGCTGATTATATTCTAACAGAGGGAAATTTACTAGCCAGCAAAAATATTTTTCTTCAGAGCTGCGCTGGTGTAGATTCTGGTCTACCAGCGTCCGCAATTCGCCCAAAATAGGTAAGATCTTTTCCGGTGGACCGGCTAGGAAAAAAAGCAGAGAATTACTTAAAGCGCTCTTTTCTCTCAAGCGGTCAATTACTTCTTGGCTGATAAACTTTTTGAGGGGAGACTGGATACTTTCCTGGCGGAAGCGAATCCATCCCAGACCAGTT
This sequence comes from Candidatus Omnitrophota bacterium, assembly GCA_023818865.1. Classification (GTDB taxonomy): domain Bacteria; phylum Ratteibacteria; class UBA8468; order B48-G9; family DSTR01; genus JAMWDF01. The sequence goes on along the minus strand of JAMWDF010000084.1, from coordinate 2,683 downwards.
CCTCCGCGTTCCTTGACCAGCCGGTTGTATCCGTCTATCTCGGCAGTAGAAATTTTTTCCGGGTCCGGAATAAAGAATCCTTTGACCGCTCCGTTATTCTTGACTGCCTGGTTGATAATTTCCAGAGAACTGGGTAGGAAGACAGAACTTAGTTCCTCAATTAACATAGGGTTCCTCAGGTCCGGTTTATCCGTACCAAATCGTTCCATTGATTCTTGGTAGTTAACTCTCGGGAAAGGTGTCTTAACTCTTATTCCGAAAGTTTGGTGAATAGCGGTGGTCAGCATTTCTTCCGTCAGGCTAATGATATCTTCCTCCTCCACAAAGGACATTTCTAAATCCACCTGGGTAAATTCTGGTTGTCGGTCGGCTCGCAAGTCTTCATCTCTGAAGCATCGAACGATCTGATAATAACGGTCAAATCCACTGACCATCAACAATTGTTTGAAAAGTTGCGGTGATTGAGGGAGGGCGTAAAAGCGCCCCGGGTTCAATCGTGAAGGGACAATAAAATCGCGAGCCCCTTCAGGAGTACTCTTGGTTAAAAACGGAGTTTCAATTTCTACAAAGCCATTTTTTGCTAGAAAATCTCTAAGCGCGTGCGCGAACCTTGCCCGAAGAATAAGGTTTTCCTGCAGAGTCGGGCGCCGGAGATCGAGAAAGCGGTAAGTGAGCCGCAGGCTTTCGCTCACCGAGGTAATATTTGTCAGATCAAAGGGTAGGTTTTTACAGGTATTAAGAATCTGGACGTCTCTGATTCTAACCTCAACTTCTCCAGTGGATATCTTCCGATTTACCATATCAGGTGGCCTTAAGGCTACCTGGCCGCTGACCTGAACCACCCATTCGTTGCGTATCCGATTTACTAAAGAAAGGAGTTCAGGCTCGAGTTCTGAGAGGGAACATACCAGCTGAACAATCCCCGAGCGGTCCCGGAGATCAAAAAACTTGAGAGAACCATGGTCCCTCACCGTCTGCACCCAGCCAGCCAGGATAACGTCTTGACCAACAAGGGAAGCGTTTATTTCCCCACACTCGCGGTTTCTGAACATGTTAGTTCCCTTATTTTTTGTCCGGCTTCATTTAGCGCAATGGTGTACTGATGTCTGGTTTCCATGTTTTTTAGTAGAAATTTTTGTTGGGCTATTTCATTCTCACCCATTATCAAACACCACTGGATTTTTTCCCGGTGGGCTATCTGCAGGTGGGTTTTAAGCGGTCTGTCTTCATAATCTACCTCTACCGCTAGCCCTAGTCGGCGCAAATTGTCTATGAGAGAAATTCCTACAGACTTAGCCCGCCCGCCAAGGAAAAACGCGCGAATAACCGAGGCCCGATGAGTTCTGCTATCCTTCAAGGTCATCAATCGATCCAGGCCAATAGCAAAACCAACGGCTGGGAGATTTGGTCCGCCCAGAGAAGATACCAGAGTATCGTAGCGGCCTCCAGCAGCGATGGCGTTTGTTTCCTGGCTGACAAAGGCTTCAAAAACTGGGCCAGTGTAGTAATCAAGTCCGCGCACCAGCCACTGGTCGATTTTCACCGGCACGCCAAGATTATCCAAGGCTTCTTTAACTGCTTGTAGGTGAGCTAAGCATGAGGTACAAAGTTTGTCAATAAGCGGAGGACTCACTCTTACGACCTCAGCGCATTGGGCATTCTTACAGTCAAAAATCCTCAAGATGTTACTTTGCAACCGGCGTTGACAATCCTGGCAAAAACGGACCTCATTTGACCGGAGAAAAGTTCTGAGAATTTCCCGATAGTTTTGCTGACAAGCTGGGCAACCTAAGGAGTTTAAATGAATTTGGGCGTCAGATACTTCGGCGGCTACAACCAATTCTCGGAGAAGCGAAATTGCCTCCACGTCAAAATAGGGGTCTTTGCCCCCTAAAATTTCCACTCCTAACTGGTAGAATTGGCGATACCGTCCTTTTTGCGGGCGGTCGTATCGAAACATCGGTCCCTCATACCAGAAACGGCTGATTTTTTTCCTTTGATAATACTGAGATTGAATGTACGCTCTTACCACTGAAGCTGTACCCTCTGGCCTGAGCGCCAGGTTCCTTCCTTTTCGGTCAAGGAAGGTATACATCTCTTTCATTACGATATCAGTATCCTGTCCCACGCTGCGTTCAAATAGGCTCTTTTCTTCTACCAGTGGTGTCCTTATTTCTTGATAGCCATAACGAGTAAGTAGCGAGCGGGCCTGCTCTTCAAATTCCTGCCAGGTTTCCAATTCCTCAGGGAAGATGTCTCTCATTCCTCTGGGTGCCTGATAGCCTTCCATAAGTTTAAATTTACCATAACAATGACATTGACGCAACCAGAATTCAGTCGTATCATTTCTTTTAAAGAGGGTCCTGAGAAAAGGGAAGCTAATTTTTCGCTGAGGGGTTCTTTTGAAGAGAATTGTCCTTGAGTGTTATAATACTAAAGCGAAAGAAAATCTTCTTTTGTAACCGAAGGAGAGGGCGATGTTGGAAAAGAGTGTGAAATTAGCAATTGAGAAGGACTTTGGGAGACATGAAAAAGATACCGGCTCCCCTGAAGTGCAGGTAGCCCTGCTGTCGAAGCGGATTGAGGCGTTGAGCGAGCATTTTAAAATCCACAAGAAGGATACTAACTCACGCCGAGGTTTTCTCCGCTTGATCGGGAAGAGAAGGAAACTGCTGAAGTACTT
>JAMWDF010000083.1 GCA_023818865.1 Candidatus Omnitrophota bacterium | reverse complement strand
TAAGGACACCACCCGGATTGGCAAAAGTAATCCAAGGCTCTGGGCAGAGATTTTTGTGGCCAACAAGGAGTATTTGACGGCTGGTTGTCTCCGTTTTGAGAGACAGTTATCTTACCTCAGGAAAATGGTTGAAGATAACCAGAGGCGGAAACTAACTGCTTATCTGGAAAAATTAGTTCGTTTTCGGGAATCCTTGGATGAGAACAATTGACCGGATGTCCCTTCTGAGCAAATGTCGGCGGGTAGTCATCAAAATTGGCACTCAGGTAGCGACTACCGCTGACAACCGGGTGGATACCTCTATTCTGGAAAATATTGTTCGGCAGGTAGCGGAACTGTGCAGAGAAAATGGACACCAGGTGATATTAGTCACCTCAGGAGCAGTGGCGGCCGGAATGCAGGTTCTAGGCTGGAAGAAAAGACCGACAAATATGAACTATCTCCAGGCTGCCGCAAGTGTTGGTCAGAGCCGACTGATGAGGGTCTATGAGCGTTCCTTTCGTGACCTCGGACTCAATGTTGGTCAAGTTCTTCTCACTCGGGATATTTTTCGGGTTCCCCGGAGAAAGGCTATTGCTCGACAAACTTTGGAGACGCTCCTTTCATTTGGAGTGATTCCTATAATCAATGAAAACGATAGTGTAGCAATAGAAGAACTTAAATTTGGAGACAACGATACCCTGGCGGCCTTGGTGGCAGAGTTACTCCAGGCCGACCTCCTTTTGATTTTAACCGGAGTCCGCGGTCTTTACGAGCATGACCCAAGGAGGAAGAAAGGAAAAGTTATCGCTGAAGTACGGTCCTTTAATAAGAAAATTGCCCAGTTGGGGAAGAATAACCAGAGTTCTGACAAGGGAATAGGAGGAATAGCTAGTAAATTGCGAGCCGCCAAGTATGTTACGGAACGGGGAATGGTCTGTGTGATTGCCTGGGGAAAGGGGAGCTCAACCGTCCGCTCGGTTATGGCTGGCAAACCAGTCGGAACATTCTTCTGGCCGCAGAAAACCAAGGATGGTTGATTGAGAAAAAAAACAATGAGTTGGCAATCTCAATTGGTAGCCCAGTTAGACGAAACGAAGCAAGCCGCTTTTTTTCTGGCTACGCTCAGTCGCGAAAAAAAGGACGAAAGCTTACGATTTCTAGCCAATCTTTTGAGAAGAAAAAAATTAGAGATTCTGGAGGTTAATAGAAAAGATGTAGCCAAGGCGAGTGCTTCTGGTTACCAGGCAGCATTTATTGACCGACTAACTCTAACAGAAGAAAGGGTGGAAAAGATGGCTGGCGCTTGCGAGGATGTAGCTGACCTTCCTGACCCAGTAGGGCAGGTAACTTGGCGAACTATCAGGCCTAATGGGTTAGAGATTCACCGGGTTCGGGTGCCTATTGGCGTGATTGCCATCATCTATGAATCTAGGCCTGATGTTACGATAGAAGCCGCAATTCTGTGTCTGAAGGCAGGCAATTGTGCCGTCCTTCGTGGGGGGAAAGAGGCGATTTTCTCTAACCGATTACTGGTTGAATTAATTAAACAGGCCCTGCTTGAGACTGGGATACCCGGAGCCTCAGTAAATTTACTTGCTTCCGGTGGGCGCCAGGCTGTTCCTTTCCTTTTGAAGCAAACAAGATTCATTGATCTGGTAATTCCCCGGGGAGGAGAATCATTAATCACAACGATAGTAAAACATAGCCGCATTCCGGTGATAAAGCATTACAAAGGTGTCTGTCATACCTATGTAGATGCGGAAGCGGACATCAATATGGCCCTGAAAGTTACCTTTAATGCCAAGGTTCAGCGCCCAGGAACATGTAATGCTACCGAGACCCTTCTGGTGCATCGGTCAATCGCTCCTAAATTTCTACCTTTAATGGCTGAAAAATTCCGCCTGGCTGGGGTGGAGATGCGAGGTTGTCCTGAGACCTGTAAACTGATTCCTGATGCCATTCCTGCCAGAAGTAGTGACTGGGGTCAGGAGTACCTGGCGTTGATTATTGCTATCCGGGTAGTGAATAGTCTGTCTGAAGCGATTGAGCATATTACCCATTTCGGTACCGGGCATTCTGAAGCCATCATTACTAATAACCAGGAAGCTGCGCGGGAATTTTTGAAGAAGGTGGATGCTGCCTGCGTCTATCATAATGCTTCCACTCGTTTTACCGATGGGGGGCAGTTTGGACTTGGAGCCGAAATTGGTATCAGTACAGACAGGATACACGCCCGTGGTCCTATGGGCCTGGAAGAACTTACCACTTACAAGTATTTGATCTATGGGCAGGGACAGGTGCGTTCATAACTTAGGCATTTTTGGGGGAACTTTTGATCCAGTTCATATCGGCCATTTGATTCTTGCGGAGATGGCTCGGGAACAGTTCAATTTGAGCAAGATTTTCTTTGTCCCGGCAGGTCTGTCTCCTTTTAAGAAGACAACAGTCGCCACCGGAGAACAGAGACTCCGAATGATTAAACTGGCAATTTCCAGTCACCCCAATTTCAAAGTCAGTGATTTTGAGTTGAAACTTCCCCGGCCTTCCTATACATACGATACCGTTTGTCATTTTCGCCATCTCTTTCCCCAATCCAGGCTTTTCTTTCTTCTCGGAGAAGATGCTTTTAAGGACCTACCTGGTTGGCACCGAGTCCAAGAACTCTGTGAGCTTGTTACCTTTCTGGTGGCTATGAGGTCAACCGATTCTGTTGTTCCGCCAGGTGGAGTGAATCTGAGGTTTCGGGTTTTGAATTCTCCTTTTGTTGACATTTCCTCAAGTTTGATTAGAGAAAGGTGCCGGAAAGAAAAATCAATTCGTTATCTGGTGCCAGAAAGAGTAGCTCGTTATATCGAGAAGGAACAACTTTATGGACTGGAAAAGTGCCTTTGAAGAAATAGAGAAAATTAAGCAGGAAGCGCAGGTTGAAATCAACCAGGCGGGTGACCTATCCCAGCAGGAAACCTGGCGGGTTAAGTATTTGGGTCGGAAAGGTCGGCTGGCGGTATTAACTTCACTCCTGGCTAACTCGCCGGCCGAAATCAGGCCAAAGTTAGGACAGGCAGTCAATGAACTGAAGAATTACCTTCAGGCTCTTCTCAAAAAGGTTTCAAAGGAGAAAAAGGTCAGCCGAAAAGGGAAAAATCTTTCTCTTCCCGGAAAACCGGCTATCTCCGGGTTATTACATCCCTTAACTCTCACCACCAGACGGATGGTGGAAATCTTTGTCCGAATGGGTTTCGGTGTTTACACTGGGCCTGACATTGAAACAGACTTCAATAACTTTGAGGCTCTGAATATGCCGGTCGACCACCCAGCCAGAGATATGTGGGATACTTTTTATCTCAATCAAGAAGGGACCCTGTTGTTGCGGACGCACACCAGTCCTGTCCAGATTCGGGTAATGAAAGAGTTGACTCCTCCTTTCCGGGTAGTGGCCGTCGGCCGGTGTTTCCGGCGCGATCTTCTTGATGCCTCCCACAGTCCTGTGTTTCACCAACTTGAAGGGTTGATGGTTGGCAAGAGAATATCTTTCGCGCATCTAAAGGGTATTTTAATCTATTTCTGTCAGGAACTTTTTGGTAAACAGACCAGGGTAAACTTTACTCCTTCTTACTTTCCTTTCACTGAACCAAGTGCCGAAGTTAGTATCTCCTGTGTTATTTGCCGGGGGCAAGGTTGTCCTACCTGCTCCCGGACAGGCTGGTTGGAGATTCTTGGGTGTGGTATGGTTCATCCCCAGGTTTTTCGGAAAGTTGGGTATAACCCAGATGAATTCTCCGGGCTGGCATTTGGCATTGGTATTGAACGTACGGCTATGCTGCTTCACGGTATTACTGATATCCGATTTTTCCTGCAGAATGATCTGCGGTTTCTTAGGCTTTTTACCTGAGTGAATCCAAGGGAGAATCAATGAGGTACAGCTACTCTTTGGTGAAGGAGTGTCTCAAGGAAGAAATTTCCCCAGATGAACTCCTAAGGTGGTTGGAAACTTTGGGGCTTAATCCAGCGGTGAATGTCAAAACTGACAAGGAGATGCTTTTTGAAATTGAAGTTCCGGCTAATAGGGGAGACCTACTTAGTATTTTGGGACTGGCAAGAGCAATTATCCCCTTTGCCAGTTTGACTCTCTGTTTACCTTCGGCCGAGGTTGACCCAACCTTATCAGAAACTTTTCCTGTGGACATTGAAAATACAGAAGATTGTCTCTATTACTCTTGTCGGGTAATCCGGGGGGTAAGAGTCGGTCCTTCCTCAAGGGAAATCCGGGAGAAATTAGAGAAGATTGGCTTTCGCTGCAGTCTTAATGTTGTTGACCTTTCTAACTTAGTGATGGCTGAAACAGGCCAGCCTCTGCATGTATTTGACCTCAATCGACTCAACAAAAGGATTATTGTCCGGCGCGCCTGGAAAAATGAGACACTGACAACCTTAGACGGTCGGGAAAGAGAGCTTGATGAAGAGAGCCTGGTTATTGCTGATGATGTCAAAGCAGTAGCTCTTGCTGGGATTATGGGGGGAGCCAATTCAGAGGTCACCGAGGAAACAACGGACCTACTCTTAGAAAGTGCCCTGTTTGCTCCAAGAAGAATCCGGCGCAGCAGTAAGCGGACTGGATTGATTACCGAAGCGTCACTCCGCTTTGAAAAAGGAATAGCTTATGAAACAGTTTCCCTTGGGTTGAATCGGTTAACCTGGCTAATTCTGAACCTGGCTGGGGGCCAGGCTGGACCAGTTTGCCAGGCGGGTATTCAGCCAAAAAGCAACCGAGAGATTTATTTGAGCCGCAAAAAACTAAGGTGTCTCCTCGGAACAAATATTCCTCCTAAATTCCCGGAAAGACTTTTCCTGAATTTGGGCTGTCAAGTTCGGGTAGAAAAGGAAGCTTACCGGGTGGAAGTACCAGGTTACCGTCAAGACCTCCAGGAAGAAGCTGACCTAATTGAAGAGGTTGCCCGATACTGGTCCTATGAAAAAATCCCTGTATCTTTTCCTGAGACTACCATTGTTCCTACACCTTCCTCTCCGGAGTATCTTCTGGTTGAACGGGTAAAGGATATTCTTGTGCGGGGTGGCTGGACTGAGGTTGTAGGTTCAAGTCTTGTGCCTATAGAATGGTTAAGATTCTATGAGCAGGAGAGTCTCCGGTTGGTTAATCCTCTATCGCAAAGCGCATCTTTGTTGCGGGGTTCTCTAATCCCTGGTCTGTTAGAGATCGTTCGGTTCAACCGGGCTCGCGGGGTTGATAGTCTGCGCTTGTTTGAGGTCGGAACTATTTATCTTGGCCAACCGGTTTCTGAAAGGCTTTCTTTAGGCATGGTTATTTTTGGTGAAGATGCATACTTTGTGCTAAAGGGTTATCTGGAATTATTTCTTCTTGAGTCAGGAGTAGAGAAGGTAGCCTGGAAAAAAACCGACCAGTTTCTGGCCAGTGAGGCAGGAATGATTACTTGCGATTTTGAAGGTAAACCGGTTGCCCGTCAGTTCATACCGGGAGAGGAGATAACGAATTTCTTTGACCTGGATAATCAGATGGTCTCAGTGGCTGAGATTTTTCTTGAGCCGCTAAAGAGCAACCTATTTCGCCCCAGGCCGTTTGTCCCGCCTCCTCTGTTCCCTGCGAGTCGGCGAGATTTTTCTCTTCTCTTCCCGATTGATGTTGATTGGTCCCAGGTAGAGAAAATTATTTACCAACTGTTTCTTCCGGTGGAAAAGATTAGCGTTTTTGATGTATACCAGGGAGAAAAAATTCCTGCAGACAGGATAAGTATCAGTTTTTCGGTAGTTTTCCGACATCAGGAAAGAACCCTGACCACAGAAGAAATCAACCAATTTTCATCAGCAATTATTGAAGCAATGGATAAGCACTTTGGAGGGCGACTAAGGCAATGAAGACTGTTTCTCTCCATCTGGCTGGAAGGAAGTACACCATGCAAACGTCCCTTTCGCCTGAAAGCGTTTCCCGGATGGAAAAAAATATTAATGAAAATCTCGCTCTGTTGCAGATGAAGCATCCCAGTTCTGATCTGATTGATATTTTAGTTTTTTCCTTGATAGAGAAATGGGAACAGTTGGTCACTCTGGAAAAGGAACTGGAAGAACAGCGGCTCAATAAAGAGAAGATTAGGCTAAAGTTAAGGAAACTCAGTTCTCAGATAGAGGAAAAATTAAAAGAGTTGACAGCCAGTCAATAAGTAAGATAGACTCTTAATGATGCGGGGTGGAGCAGTGGTAGCTCGCCGGGCCCATAACCCGGAGGTCGACCGTTCGAATCGGTCCCCCGCAACTCTATTGTATGCTTGAGCTTTAGAGAGAGGGAAACTGCCCGACGAATTTGATTTTTGGGTAGCGGCGCAGCCTCAGGCGACTCTTATGGAGGAGGACTAAAGCAGCCAGAAAGGGAAAGAATGGCTCTGGGTCGGAGAAGAATTCTGGGGATTGACCGGGGAAGTACCAGAATTAGAGCGGTAGAACTGGAACGACGCGGAAATGGCTTAGTCTTAATTTATTACAATGAATTGGTTTCACCCCCTGGTTTACCGCCTGAGGAAAGAAGACAGTTTTTGCGAGAGGAAGGAAGAAATTTTGTTAGAAGCTTGCCTACCAGAAGTGCGTTTTTGTCCTTACCCGGAAGAGGAATTCTTACCCGAACTTTGCCTGCTCCGAATGTTCCCTTAAAGAAACTAAAGGATATTCTTAAATATGAAGTGCAGCAGCAGATACCGTTTCCCCTAGAGGTAGTTCAGTGGTCATTCCAGATTCTTTCCCAGACGCCGCAAAATTTTAACGTGCTGTTGGGAGCGGCCAAAAAGGACCTTATTACTGAGTTTCTGGGAGAGATTGCCCCTTTCGGTGTAGATCTTCACTATCTTGACGCTGATTTTTTCGCTCTGGTGAATGCCTTCAGAGTAAGTGAGGACTTTCGTTCAAGCGGTTGCCAGGCTTTACTGGATATCGGGGCTGTCTCAGCCAATCTGGTAATTATGGCTGAGGAAAAGATACTGATGCGAGCCCTGACAACTTCTGGTGACAGTATTACTTCCGCAGTTGCGGAAACTGAAGGTCTCAGTTTTCAGGATGCCGAGCAAAAAAAGAGGGAGGAAGGAACTAATCTTGGTCCGGTAGCAACTACGCTGGAAAGTCTTAACACTGAGATTCAAAACTCAATTGATTACTGGCGTTTCACCATAAAAGGGCCGGAGGTAGAAAATTTTTATGTTTGTGGTGGGACCGCTAAAATGAAAGGCTTCCGACAGTTTATGGAAGAAAAGTCACGCCTGAAGACAGAAGTCTTTGACCCGTTAACCACTATTTCTCTTAACACCCGGTATTCTTCGTTGAAAGAAGCAGGACCAGAGTTAGCGGTGGCAATTGGTCTTGGTTTAAGAGGTCTGATGGAGACTGTTATTAATATTGATTTCCTCCCCTCGGAGGTAACAGCTGGTCGGGAACTGAGAGAAAACCGCCCGTACATTTTCTTGTCATTGATAATGGCCGGAGTGGTTTCCCTCACTCCCACAATTTTTATAAACCAAGAGCGCGTCATCCTTCAGAGTTTTCTTTCAGAGATGGACACCCAGTTAAAGCAATATGAAAAATTCAAGCCCGAAGTGGAAAAGCTAAATGGGGAAATTAAAGGCTTACAGGGAAATATTGGGACGATAAAAGGGATTTTGGACAAGAAGACTATCTGGTTGTCACGAATTCTGGAAATTGGTGAATCTCTACCCAGTAGTCGGATTTACATCACCAATTTTTTTCCGGGAGCCCCCCAAGCAGGCGCAGCACCAGCAGCATCAGCCGCACCACCGGCCGGTGGACCTCCAGGTCCCCCTCCAGAAGGAGGACCGCCTCCAGAAGCGCCACCCGGAGGACCCCCCCCTGGAACAGCGCCAGCAGAACAGCCCCAGCCGGCTGGTCCGCCAGTTTCTTCCGATGTGATGACAGTGCAGGGAGAAACTATTATTACTGACATTCGGAGTTCTTTTGCTGATTTAAAAAGATTTGTTCAGCAGCTAAACAAACTTGACTTCGTCGGCGGAGTGGATATTACTTCCTGCGAGATTGACCGGGAGAGAAGTCGGCTAATTTTTACCCTGGCTCTTAAATTCAAATGAAGAAGATTTTTGGTTTCCTGAAAAAACAAGCGTTGTGGCTTTCCCTCGGACTGGTTATTCTGGTGATGGGACTAGGCGTTTATTTGGTAAATGCCATTAACAAGAAAAATTTCAGCATGAAAGAAGAAATAAAAAAGAAATATACTGAGATTCAGAACTACGAACGGGATAAAGCGAACGCGCCTTCAGCTGAGTTAATTTCTCGCCTCAGGAAGGAAAAAGAAGCCTTGGCCACCGCGTTCCAGGTAATGATGACGAAATTTTCCACCTCTTTCCCTTCTCCACCTACCTATCGTGATTTTCCTTCTATAGAGTTCAAAGAATTTCTCCTGGCTACCCAGGATTCCTTACAGAAGAGAGCCAAACGCAAGCAGGTCTCCCTTCCCGCTAGTCTTTCTCAAGAATTTCCTGAAACAGGGCTGGTTTCGCCGGACCAGGTCGGTCCCCTTTCTTTGAAACTAGAAGTAGTTAAGAAACTGATTGAATTGATGATTGATTCCGGAGTAACTATGGTCAATAATATCAAGCCAGAAGATGCCAGAAGTGAAGCTTTTTATCGGGTGATGCCTGTTCAGGTGGCGATTACAGGAACAAGCATGGAAATTATTAGATTCTTGAAGTTTCTGGAAAATCCTTCGTCGTTTTTTATTGTTGAGACCTTTGCTCTTCGGCAGGGCAGTGGGGGTCTTTTTAGTGCTACTCTCTCATTGAACGCCTATATGTTCGAGACCACTAAGGCAGAGGCACCGGTTACGCCACCGGTTCAAGTAGGAAGTCAGCCCCAAGGATGATTGAGGCAATGAAGATTCAGGACACCATTCGGAACCGCAAGAGAGAACAGCTTCTCAATTTTCTTAAGGAACGACGGCGAATCAACCAAGCGGTCAGAAGTCAGTCGAGAAGAAGACCGCTTTTGGCTATCGGCAAGTTACCTTTACCCAAGAAATCAGGGCAGTCAAGTCTTGTCAACCGCCAACAGCCTGTAACCGCCAGCAATCGAAGAAAAGAGCGCCGGGAAAAGCTACTTTCCTTAGTTCTTCACCAAAAGGAAGAAAGGGAAAAGGCGCGGCAGCTAGCCTTTCAACGTCTTCAGGCTGAACGGGTAAATCAGCTGAAGGCGAGGGAAGCGAAGAGGGCAGAGGAGAAGAAGAGGCGAGAAGCCGAGAGGGTAGAGAGGGAGAAGGAGTTAGAGGCAAGGAAGGCGGAGAGAGCGAGGTTAAGGCAGGAAAAGGTAGCAGCCAGGTTAGCCCAGAA
>JAMWDF010000082.1 GCA_023818865.1 Candidatus Omnitrophota bacterium | reverse complement strand
CAGCGCTTTATTCATAGTCTCTACGGCGGAAAATCGGCCTTTGTACTTTTCCAGAGTCAAATCGTCAAACTGCGGGTCTCCAGAAAGGACAAAGGTCAATTCTGGCTTCCTGGCCAAATCCTCGGTGTAGGGTACGAGAAAAGAAGGGTCTTTGGCTGGGTCAAGACGTTTAGCCTTAACCGGATTGGGTACCGTCAAAGTTTGGAAAGGCTGCTGGCTCCGATAAAGAGATAGCTCTACCTTTTCCCGATAAACACTGATAATACCTAAGTAGTTCCCTTCTCCAGGCCAGCCAGCGCTGGGCGCGCTCCATACCGGCAAAGTGTCTATCAGGTCACAATTGTGACTATGGCCAGGGATGACCGCAGCAGCTACTTTGTATTCCCGGCACTGCTTCCTGAATCGCTGAATCGGTTCAGGCAGATTGTCAGCGCTCCGGCTCAAAAGTTTTCCCATCTGGCCGAAAAGAATTACCCCCTGTGAGTTTTCCGATAAGGATATATCTTTATCCAGCCAGTCAAGGAAAGCGTTCTGTTGTTCATCTTTTTCTAAGGGCAAACCGTTGAAAAGCAATCTTACGCCATTAATTTCGGTGGAAAATCTAACGCTGGCTCCATATTTCTGGAAAATCTTTACAAACTTTTCCTGGCCACCAGAGAGGTCCTGGCCGCCAGGCACCAGAATAATCCTCACAGGCGCGCTGGCCAGTAAGCCTTCAAGTTTCTCCAGATCCGATTCAGAACCAGTCCAGGTCAAATCCCCAAGAATCACTAAAGTGGAAATTTTCTGTTCCTGGGCAAGTCGGAAGGCCTCTGCCAGACCAGCCGGACCGGTTCTTGTTAGAAAGTTTCTTTTGGGGCCAAGTTCCTCGGCTGTCTGGGTGGTGATGTAAGGGGTGGAAATAACCCCCAGCCGGCAGACCGGCGCTGATGGCTGACCAATAAGAACACCTGTTAGCCCAAATAATAAGAAGATAAAACCAAACTTAAACCACAGTTTTGCCTTTTTCATCATCGCTCCTCGTTTGATAGACTAGTTTATCATGCCTCCAACCAACCACAGTTTCTTTACAGGCCACCTGGCCTCTCCTTAACAACTCGGCTAAGAATATTATGACTTACGCCTTGCTAGAAGGACAATCTGCTGTCAGTGTGTTAAAATATGGCTTAATGAAAAAGGTAGCCATCCTTGCTAATACCCGCATCCCTGGGGTAAATGAGGCGAAAGCCCGGATAGAGCAAACCTTGCGCCGTCACCGGCTTACCATAGAAAAAGAGTCTGGGAAAAACACTGATTTGCTCATCACCTTGGGTGGAGACGGCACCCTCTTGAAAGGTGTCCACACGCTGAAGTCAGACTCCACCCTTATTTTCGGATTGAAGTTTGGCCAGGTAGGGTTCCTTACCAATCCGGCTGACAGACTGGAAGAAAAGATAGAAAAAATACTTGCTGGTCGGTACCGGGTTTCCCGGAGAATGTTGCTTCAAGCCAGAGTGGAACGAGAAGGAAAACTAGTTGGGGAAGATTTCTGTTTAAACGAAGTGGTGTTAAACCGCAGCGGCATCAGGATTGTTGAGTTCAGAGTAAGACAAGGAGAAGAAGATTTACTCCGGGTCCGGGCTGATGCTATTATCTTAGCCACCCCTACTGGTTCCACTGCTCATGCCCTGGCGGCTGGCGGGCCGGTTATCTATCCGGAAGAGCAGTTAATCCTGCTGGTACCTGTTTGTGCCTATGCTACTGCCGCCCGGCCAGCGGTGCTGCCAGCTACCAGCAAGCTGGAGCTCACCGTCAATGCGAACTGTTCCCTGGCGATGGATGGACAGCGCGAATGTCAGGTCACCCCAGGAGACAAACTTCTGGTAAGACAAGCCTCCAGACAGGTGGGTCTGGTTTTTGAAGAAGGGGGGAGTTTTTTCCATCGACTGAACGAAAAATTTGGCTGGCCACTATAGTCAGAAAAATGAAAGTAATTGTTAATCCGGAAAGGTGCAAGGGATGTCAGTTATGCGTGGTCCACTGTCCCGGCAATGTCTTCCAGTTATCCCCCTCTTTCAACCAGAGCGGGTATCATTATGCAGAAGTAGCCGCTGAAGAAAGGTGCACCGGTTGCCGCCGGTGTATACTCATCTGTCCGGATGTCGCCATTGAACTATACCAGGAGAAAAAATTGGTGAAAACAAAGGGGGAGAAATGAAGATTGGAGTGATTCCAGATTGCTTCAGATTGCCGATTAAGGAAGGGATTAGAAAAGCGGCTGAATTGAAGATGGATGGTATCCAACCGTACGCCACCAGGGGCGAACTTGATCCGAAAAATCTGACTCAAACAGGCCGGCAGGACCTACGCCATTTTGTGGAAGGACTCGGGTTGAAGTTTTCAGCCTTGGTTGGCGACTTTGGCCACGGTTTCACTGACCCAGCCAGAATTGACTATCTGGTCAGCCGGACAAAGGAAGTGGTAGACTTAGCAGTAGAGCTGGGAACGAATGTGGTCACCACCCACATTGGCGTGGTCCCTGATGATGTTAATGCCCCGGCTTGGAAGACCATGTGTCAAGCCCTGCCGGAAATTGGCAACTATGCTGCCAACAAGGGTATCTACCTGGCAACTGAGACCGGTCCAGAGCCAGCCGCACTTTTGAAGAAGCTTTTGGACTACCTCAACAATCCTGGCTTGCGGGTCAACTTTGACCCGGCTAATTTAGTTATGGTCTCTGATGACCCAGCCGCCCAGGCTGCCAGAACCTTAGCTAAGTATATCGTCCATACCCACGCTAAGGATGGCCGGATGTTGCGGGAAAAATACGCCAAACGTGAATCACCCTGGTGGCAGGAATTGCCTTTGGGAGAAGGCGATGTTAACTTTCCGGAGTATCTCCGGGTGATGAAAGAAATCGGTTATACTGGTTTTTTCACTATTGAACGGGAAGTGGGAGAAAACCCGGCAGCGGATATCATCAAAGCCAGGGATTATCTGCGGAAACTAGAAAAAGAAATTGGGATATGAAAAATGAGCCAGAGGGAGATTTTTCAGGCGACCTGCCGCCACCAGCCGCATGATAATTTTCTTTACCACGCTTCTTTCACCCCAGACCTCTGGCGCCGGCTGAAAGAGCACTACGGGACAGAAGACACAACAGCGATTGTCTCCCAGCTGGGTCTTTTTGAGCCAGTCACTATCAATCCAAAAGCCCCGGAATACCAGCCTGATTTTTCCTCATATTTTGCTGACATAGAAAAACCTGAAGGTTCCTTCATTAATTCCTGCGGGGTTCTGGAAATACCTGCCCGTTATTACCATTTCACCGGTTACATCAGCCCATTGAGGAATGTCAGAAGTCTGGCTGAGATTGAAAACTTTCCCTTTCCGCCAGCCAACGGTTATGATGAAACCGGGATGAAAGAGAAGGTAGAAGAAGCCCGGCAGCAGGGGCAAGTTAGCTGTACTGCGGTTGGGCACATCTATGAAACTTCTTGGCAAATAAGGGGTTATGAGGAATTTCTAATGGACCTGGTAGAAAGACCAGCCTGGTGCGAATGTATCCTGGAGCAGGTAGCGGCTGCCAAGATGGCAATAGCCACCGCTGGAGCCAGAGCCGGAGTGGACTATATCATCACCGGCGATGATGTCGCTAATCAGAAAGCCCTTATGTTTTCCCTCCCCATGTGGCGGCACTTTATCAAGAGCCGGTGGGCAAGAATCTACCAAGCAGTCCGCGAGATTAAACCAGATATTCAAATCTGGTACCATAGCGACGGAAACATTGAAGCCATCATTCCAGAACTAATTGACATCGGCTTAACCATCCTCAATCCTCTCCAGCCAGAATGTCTGGACCTGCCAGCGTTAAAGAAAAAATATGGAAAACATCTGGTCTTTGATGGTACTATTGGCACCCAAAGCACCATGCCTTTTGGAACTCCGAAAGAGGTCCGGCGGGTGGTGAGAGAAAACAAGAAAATCCTTGGGGCTGATGGCGCCCTTATTCTTGGCCCTACCCATGTTCTGGAACCAGAAGTGCCCATAGAAAACATTGAAGCCTTCGTCCAGGCCTGCCGGGAATAAATCAGTAAGCCCCTTCATCTTCCCTCTAATTTCTAACTTAGTAAAAACATCTCCATTAAGCAAGAATTCAGCCAGAATTAGTATTCCTTAAGGCAAAAATGATATTGCAGAACTTGCACGAATTGCCTCATTAAGAATCTACCAGAAAATGATATCGTTGCCTCACTGAAAATCTGTCCGAAAATATTCCCATTCATAATGGGGATACTGGGAAAAGTGGTAAATCAGTGAATTTCTTTACCCCCAAGACGCCCAGAACCGCTTTCTTTTTTCCGTTGATAGGCAAAAAGCCGGTAAGCTAACGGTAGGTAGGCACTGGTACAACTTGGCCGCCTTGTCTGATGGATTGGACAGCACAGATACCCGGAACAGTCATCTCCAGTGACCGATATATGTCCAGGAAAGGAGATCGGTTTTCCCCAATAGCCTTAACAAACTCTTCAATCAGGAAATACTCGCAGGTACCATGACCTCCAGCCGCCTGCTCCGGGGTGGTCCCTTCGTGGCACAGGGAAATTTGGACATCTCTAAGTTCCTGCTGGCCAGATTCTTTGGAGTAAACTTTCAGGTTTTCTGCCCATTGGTATCGGTCAGTTTCTATACAACCGCTGGTTCCGTAAAGGCTGTAAAAGTGGTGGGCTGGCTGCCGGGTGATGAAAAAGGCAGTTACCTGGCGGATTAGTCTGCCTTTGGCTGTCTGGAATAAAGCCGCTTGAACATTGACTTTTTCAGAGAGGCAGTTTGCCTGCCGGGTGGTTTCCAGTCCAATGGCCTTCACCACGTAATCATCCAGAACCATTAGGAGAGGACCCAGTTCGTGGGTAGAATAACAAATAGGTTCTAATGCTGCTCGCCAGGACGGCCGACTCTCGGTGCCCCCACCCAGCCCGTCATCCCGCTGGAAGAGAAGGTTGCGGCAGTCATGAATGTATTCGCCTTCAGCATAAAACACCTCGCCGATGGTTCCGGCCTGAACCAATTGGTGCATTTTCTGGATGGCTGGCAGATAACAGACATTTTCCGCTGCCATGTACACCAGCCCGGTTTCCCTGACTTTTTTTAGCAATCCTTCAGCCTGTTTCAGATCGCTCACCACTGGAATCTCACAGAGAACATGCTTGCCGGCCTGGAGTGCCTGGAAGCTACACTCATAATGCGTGGGGACCGGTGTGACCACCACGATGGCATCCAGGTCTAATTGGCACATCTCTGTGTAATCACTCAGTGCCTGGCAATCAAAGGTCTTTGCGGTTTGTTTCGCCCTCTCCAGATTGACATCGCAGACGGCCACCACTTCACACTCTGGCCGCAAAGAAAAGATTTGAGCGTAACATACTCCTCGGCGCATCCCGGCAATCCCAATTTTCAGTCTTCTCATGACAGAATTCTCCTTGGGGTTAATCTCTTGTTAGCTACCAATTTTTTAGGATATTTAAACACGGGTAATTAGTAATGTCAAATCTGGCCAACTACATCTTGTAAGGGTCCAACAGATCGTGACCACCCCTGGTAGAAAAATTAGGAGCTCCATTAGAAGAAATTTTATCCAACATCATTGGGGAAAAGCAAAAAATTTTCTGGTAAGTCTGGGTAAGATTCTTTTAATTTCTGAAAAGGTGTTCCGTTCATCTTTTCTTCCCAATGAGGTCTCTTAGTATTATACCAGTAAATCCAACTGCCAGCCAGCTTAAAAAATTCATCCTGGCCGTTTGTAAAGATTAATTGTCTGCTCCCGGCTAAAATTCTTAATCTTGTCTTGCTTTCACAAAATGTCCACTGATATTTGTGTCTACCTGACCACATCTAAATGGAACTTCCTGGTCATAAATCCAAATTCCTGGATAAAATATCTTCCTTCCCTTATTCCTCATTGTTACCTTGCTCCTCCTTAAAATATTTCTTACATATCCTCCTTTTCCCATAATTTGGCTCTTTCCTTATTTCTTTCACCTTCTCTTCTATTTCACCAGGCACTTTCTTAGGTGAGTTATTAGGCCTTTTAGATAAATCTTTTAATCCTGCCTCTCCTTTTTCTGTATATCTTCCTACCCATTTCCTTACTATATTCCTTGAAGTCCAGTTAGGCCATCGCTGTCTTCTTAATACTACCTGCCTTCTGATATGTCTCTATTAACATTCTCCTTGCTTCTAATTTATCTATCTTATACATTCTTCGATAAAACATTTCCCTCGCCGGTATACCTGCTTTCGGAGCATTTCAAAATGCTCCCTCAGATTAAAATTGGGTATACCGGCTATTTTAACAAATTCTTCAAAATTAGTTAGACAAGGGTGGTAACAATCTCCAAGGACATTTACCGAAGACGTTTGACAAGAGTGAGTTTTCTTTCTAAAATAAAAAAGAAGCAAGGGGGGAAATTGAACTGGTTCCTGGCTTATGATATAGGCGCCATCAGTGTTAAGCGGGTCCTTTTGAAAGATGGTCAGCCAGTCAGTCTCCTTCCTTACACCCGCCATCACGGGCAGCCTTTCCGGGTAATCCTGAACGACCTGGAGCAGTTAGTCACCTTTTGTCCGGTTGTTCTTGGGTTAGGCTTCACTGGGTGTGGAGGAAAATACCTCGCTGGCCTTGTCCAAGCCGAGTTTGTCCCTGAGTTTGAAGCCTTGGTGACTGGGGTAAAAACCCTCTATCCCCACGCCAGAACAGTGATTGAAATCGGCGGCGAACATTCTCGTTTCATTGACCTAGTCAGCAACGATTTTTATATGAACGAACTGTGTGCCGCCGGCACTGGTTCCTTTCTTGACCAACAGGCTTCCCGGTTCAACCTTTCCGTAGAAGAATTTTCAACCATGGCTTTAAAAGCCAGACGGCCAGCCACCATCGCCGGTCGGTGCAGCGTCTTTGCTAAGTCAGATATGATTCACCTCCAGCAGGAAGGAACTCCGGACGAAGAAATTGCCCTGGGTTTGTGTTACGCAGTGGCCAGAAGTTTCAAAGCCGGAATTGCGAAGGGAAAAGATTTCCTGCCACCGGTGATTTTCTGCGGAGGAGTAGCTTTCAATCCGGCCATTGTCAGGGCATTGGAAGAGATTGGCCGGCAGGCCTTGATTATCCCGGAAGATCCAGCTTCTGTTTCTGCCATAGGCACCGCTCTGATAGTAAAAAACAGGCAAGCCGGCAAGAACTTTATCCTGACAGAAGTAAGAGAACGCCTGGGACAGAACTCCGGTCTTTCTCTTCAGTCAGCAGAAAGCTTACCGAAGTTAAAAATTCTCATTTCCCGACTGCCCACTGCCGGAGAGCCAAACTACCAGTTTTCAAGCAAGCCGATAGAAACGGCTATTGGCATTGATGTTGGGTCTATCAGCACCAATCTCGTGGCGATTGATGCCAGCAACAACCTGATAGCTAAAGTCTACCTGCGCACAGCTGGCCGGCCGATTGAAGCAGTGAAAAAAGGGATTTCCCTCCTTTATCAGAAAGTGGGAAAGAACCTACGGGTAGTGGCTTGTGGAACCACTGGTTCAGGCCGCTACCTGATTGGGGATTTAGTTGGAGCAGACACAGTTATTAACGAGATTACTGCCCAGGCAACCGCCGCTGCCCACATTGACCCGGAGGTGGATACTATTTTTGAAATTGGCGGCCAGGATTCCAAGTATATCTATCTCAAAAACGGGGTAGTAGTGGACTTTGAGATGAACAAGATTTGTGCCGCAGGCACCGGCTCTTTCTTGGAGGAACAGGCAGAAAGATTCCAAGTGCCTATTGAAGACTTTGGTGAAATCGCTTTAAGCGCCAAGTCGCCGGTGAACCTGGGTGAACGTTGCACAGTTTTTATGGAAACTAATGTCTATGCTCATTACCAGAAAGGAGCCGGTGTTGAAGATATCCTGGCTGGTTTGGCTTATTCCATCGTTACCAACTACCTTAACCGGGTAGTAGGCCGAAAGAAGATTGGCCGCCGCATCTTTTTTCAGGGAGCAGTGGCTTTTAACCAAGCGGTGGTAGCCGCCTTTGAAAAGACACTTAGTCAAGCTATTACCGTACCTTTACACCATGAAGTTACCGGCGCAATCGGCGCAGCCATGGTCGCCCTGAAAAATCAGCCGGAGAAAACTCGCTTCCGGGGATTTGAAGAAATCGCTAATCTTTCCTACCAGCAATCTTCCTTTGAATGTCAATCTTGTGCCAACCGGTGCGAAATCAGGAAGGTTTCTGTCAAGGAATCAACGACCCAGCTTTTTTATGGCGGCCGGTGTGAGAAATATGAGACTACCAAGGCCAGAACGGAAAACATTCCTGACCTTTTTGCCGAAAGAAATACTCTGCTTTTCCAGGCCTGGCCAGAGGAGAAACAACCTCCTCCGAATGGGGAAAAGATTGGGTTGCCGCTGGTAATGCTCACCTATGAATTCCTCCCTTTCTGGATAGCTTTTTTTAGCCAACTGGGTTTCTCCCTTATTCTCTCTGAACCAAGTAACAAGAAAATCATCGCCGCTGGACTGGAAGCTGCCACCGCCGAAACCTGCTTTCCCGTAAAGGTAATGCTGGGACATGTCCAGAGCCTCCTGGAGAAAAAGGTGGATTACCTGTTTTTGCCAGTCATCCGGGATATGCCCTGCGACTTTAAGAAAATTTTCGGAACCAGAAGGGGCAGTTACACCTGTCCGTATGTCCAGGCAATCTCCGCCATCGTCAAATCCAGTCTCAAGGTTGAACCAGAAAAAATCTTAGACCCAGTCATAAACTTCAGTTATCGTCACTATGTCAGCCGTTACCAGTTGTCAGCCTTGGGGAAAAGATTGGGCCGAGGAGAAAAGGAAATCTCCAGAGCAATAAAAATGGCTTACCGCGGTCAGGGAAGGTTTAAGCAATGGGTAAGGGATAGAGGAGAAATGGTCTTTCGCCATCTTCCCGATAAAGCCATTGTCGTCCTTGGCCGACCCTACAACTGCTGCGACCGGGCTGTTTCTATGGACATTCCGGAAAAATTAAGGCGCTTAGGCTTCTGGGTCTTACCGCTGGATTACCTTCCTTTAGAAAAGGTGGACCTTTTCCCTAACTGGCCTAATTTGTACTGGGAATTCGGCTATCGGATGATGAGCGCTCTTGAGATTATCAAGAATGACCCTCGTCTTTATTCGGTTTACATAACCAACTTTGGTTGTGGACCTGATTCTTTCCTTCTCCAGTACTTTGAGCGAGGAATGGGCAAGCCTTTTTTGAAGATAGAAGTAGATGAGCACACTGCTGGCGCCGGGGTAATTACCCGGTGTGAAGCCTTTGTTGATTCCCTAAAAAACTTCCGGCATTTTCAAAAGCAAGGGCTCTGGGAAGGAACGAGAAAAGAAGGCCGGGACAAAAAAAGGAGGTCTCCGGGGAGGGCTAATGAGCTGAAACCTATTTGAAAAACCCAATTGCGACATCCAAGTTCCGATCTTGCGTGGATCGGAACTTTCAATTCCTAT
>JAMWDF010000081.1 GCA_023818865.1 Candidatus Omnitrophota bacterium | reverse complement strand
GGTAGTGATTGATTTGCCAGTGGATGTACAGAGGGGTCAGGCCGACCCAGATTTCCCGGAAAAAGTAGAAATTCGCAGTTATCGACCTACTTACAAAGGTCATCC
This sequence comes from Candidatus Omnitrophota bacterium, assembly GCA_023818865.1. GTDB lineage: Bacteria > Ratteibacteria > UBA8468 > B48-G9 > DSTR01 > JAMWDF01. The sequence continues at coordinate 9,413 of JAMWDF010000081.1, read as the reverse complement.
GCTTCAGATTGAAAAAGCTTGGAAACTCATTCGGCAGTCGCGCCAGCCGGTAATCATCGCCGGCGGGGGAGTCATCTTATCAAACGCTAGCGACAAACTTCGGTTATTTGTAGAGAAAACGAGTATCCCAGTAACTTTTACCTTGATGGGGTTAGGTAGTTTACCGGTAGACCACCCTTTTTCGCTGGGGATGTTAGGGATGCACGGCACTAGGTATGCCAATTATTCTGTAATGGAAGCTGATGTGCTTATAGCGATGGGGTGCCGTTTTGATGACCGGGTGACAGGCAAACTAGATCAGTTTGCTCCTCAGGCGAGAATCATCCACATAGATATTGACCCGGCGGCGATCAGTAAGAATGTCCAGGTGGATATTCCGGTTGTTGGAGACCTGGGAAATGTCTTGGCTCAATTAAACCAGATAGCCAGTCCCCTGCTGCTGGATGAATGGCACCGGAAAATCAAAACCTGGAAACAGCAGCATCCAGTAACTTATGAGAGGAATGGTTTAAAGCCCCAGTTGGTGATTGAGACCATTTCTCGCTTAACTGAAGGTCAGGCGATTATCTGCACCGAGGTGGGACAGAATCAAATGTGGACCGCCCAGTTTTATCGGTTTCAGAAACCAAGAAATTTTGTTTCTTCTGGAGGACTGGGAACCATGGGTTTTGGTTTTCCAGCAGCCATCGGCGCTCAGGTAGCCAGGCCAGAAGCGACGGTAATTGACATTGCTGGCGATGGCAGTATTCAAATGAACATTCAAGAACTCGCCACAGCGGTGGCTAATCATCTTCCGGTAAAGGTGGTGATTCTTAACAATGGCTATCTGGGAATGGTTAGACAATGGCAGCAATTGTTTTACCGGAGACGCTATGCTTTCACCTGTTTGAAAGAAACCCAACCTGATTTTGTCAGACTGGCTGAGGCTTATGGAGCCATTGGTTACCGAGTAGAAAAAGAAGAAGAAGTGGAACCGGTGTTAAAACAAGCACTGGCAGAAAGGACTAGGCCGGTTTTGGTTGACTGTCAGGTAGAGCCAGAAGAGAATGTGTTCCCTATGGTTCCGGCTGGAGCCTCACTGGATGAAATGATTGATGGACTGGCTTGAGGGTGAGGACAATCATGAGAACGGAAAAACAGCGGAATAATCTAGCGACGCATATTATCTCAGTTACCGTGGAAAATAGGTTTGGCGTGCTGGCTCGGATTGCCGGGTTGTTTTCAGCTCGTGGCTATAATATTGATAGTCTCTGTGTGGCTGAAACTGAAGACCCCAGTGTTTCCCAGATGACAATTGTGGTGAAAGGAGACGAAAAAATTTTGGAGCAGATTTATAAGCAACTGAACAGACTGGTTGATGTCATTAAGGTTCAAGATATTACCGGTCAGGAATTTATTGACCGGGAGTTAGTTTTGGTCAAGGTACATGCGGCTAATGCAGCTACCAGAATGGAAATTATGCAACTGGTGTCAATCTTTAGAGCAAAGGTGATAGATGTGGGCAAAAAGTCTTTGACCTTAGAAGTGGTAGGTAGTTCTTCCAAGGTGAAGGCAATGATAGAACTAATTCGTTCTTTTGGCATCCGCGAGATTATTAGGACTGGGCGGATTGCCATCAGTCGTGAATTCAACCAATAAGAAATAACCAAGGAGGAAAGATGGCTCGTATCTTTTATGACACTGATGCGGACATAAAGGTATTACAGGGGAAGAAGATAGGTATTATCGGGTACGGGAGTCAAGGCAGAGCCCACGCGTTAAATCTGCGAGACAGCGGGCTGGAAGTCGTGGTGAGCGAGTTGGAGGGAACAGTCAACTGGGAGAAGGCAAAGAAAGATAAGTTTAGTCCTTTAGCCGCCAGCCAAGCCACTAAAGACTGTGATGTCCTGATGATGTTGGTGCAGGATAATGTTCAACCAGCGGTTTACACCAGCGAGATTGCTCCCTTTTTGAAACCTGGGAAAGCTTTGGGATTTGCCCATGGGTTTTCTATTCATTACCACCAGATAATTCCTCCGGAGACAATAGACGTTTTTATGGTAGCGCCAAAAGGCCCAGGGGATTTAGTCCGGGAACAATACACCCAGGGGCAAGGGGTTCCTTGTTTAGTGGCTGTCCACCAGAATTTTACTGGAGAGGCTTTGAAAATTTCCCTGGCCTATGCTAAAGGACTAGGAGGAACACGCTGTGGAGTAGTGGAAACAACCTTTAAGGAAGAAACTGAAACAGACCTTTTCGGTGAACAAGCGGTCTTGTGTGGTGGGGTAACTGAGCTCATTCGAGCAGCCTTTGACACCCTGGTGGAAGCAGGTTACCAACCGGAGTTGGCTTACTATGAGACCTGCCACGAACTGAAACTGATTGTGGACCTGATTGTAGAGCGAGGTATCCAGGGTATGCGAAAGGTAATTAGTGATACGGCGGAATATGGAGATATGACCCGGGGACCGAGAGTAATTACTCCCGCTGTCCGCCAGGAAATGAAGAAGTTGTTAGCAGAGATTCAAGACGGAGAATTTGCCCGGGAATGGATCTTAGAAAACCGAGTGGGACGGCCTGTTTTTCACGCTCTGGAGAAAAAAGCCGAGGCACACCTGATTGAGGAAGTAGGGAAGAAAATGCGGGCGATGATGCCCTGGCTAAAGAAATAATTTCCCTTGAAGCTTTCCTTGAGGCAATGAGACTGTTTGTGGCTTTCTGGCTTTCCGAGAAGACCAAAGAGGCCTTAGTTGATGCCCAGAAGGTTCTTGTTAAGTCTTTCCCAGAGGCCAGAGTAGTCAATCCAGACCAACTTCACTTGACTCTCAAGTTTATTGGGGAAACCCCTGCTGAGAAAGCGGAAGACATTAAGGGTTTCCTGAGGCAGCAAGCTAGGCTCTTCCCGACTTTCAAACTTGTAGTTAGAGGAGCAGGAGTTTTTCCGGATAAGCGGGCAGCAAGACTTTTATGGGTAGGGGCAGAAGGGCAGGGCTGGCCAAAGAAAATCAACGAAGTTTTGGAAGAAGGCTTAGAAAAATTTGGAATTAGGCAGGAATGTAAATTCCGGGAGCACATTACTTTGGTCAGGTTCCGGGTGTATCCTGCCTGGCGCGAACTGGAAAAATTAATTAGTGAGTGGCAGGGAATTATTTTTGGTGAGACAGAAGTGAGAGAGTTAACCCTGGTAGAAAGTCAATTGAAACCAGAAGGTCCGATTTATCGAACAGTGGAAAGCTTTTTTCTCGGGGAACCAGTTGCAGGATGATGGGACCAGGAGGGCAATATGGATCGGGATAAGGCGTTGTCTTTAGCGATTGAGCAAATAGAGAAAGAATTTGGTAAGGGCGCCATTATGAAATTGGGGGAAAAGGCGCATATTCAGGTGGAAGTGATTCCTACCGGGGCTATTTCTCTTGACCTGGCCCTGGGGGTTGGTGGGATTCCCCGGGGAAGAATCATTGAAATCTTCGGTCAGGAAGCCTCAGGCAAAACGACTCTGGCTTTACACATTCTGGCAGAGGCCCAGAAAAAAGGAGGACAGGTAGCCTTTATTGATGCTGAGCATGCGCTTGACCCGGCTTATGCCAGAAGATTGGGGGTAAATCTGGATGATTTGTTGATTAGTCAGCCAGATACTGGGGAACAGGCGCTGGAGATTGCCGAAGCGTTGATCAGAAGCAATGCCATTGATGTGGTGGTGATTGATTCGGTGGCCGCCCTGGTTCCCCGGGCAGAGTTGGAAGGAGAAATGGGAGATTCGGTAATGGGGCTCCAGGCCAGACTGATGTCTCAGGCGTTGAGGAAACTTACCGGATATATCAGTAAATCAAAGACAGCGGCTATTTTCATCAACCAAGTAAGAGAAAAAATTGGAGTTTTTTTTGGTAATCCTGAGACTACCCCAGGCGGTCGTGCCTTGAAGTTTTACGCCTCAGTTCGGTTGGAGGTAAGACGACTGGAAAGTATCAAGGTGGGGAATGACATTGTGGGCAGTACCGTCCGGGTTAAAGTGGTTAAAAACAAAGTGGCGCCGCCGTTCCGGGAGGCAGAGATAGATATCTATTACGGCCAGGGGATTTCCCGGGAAAGTTCTCTGCTGGATGCAGGTCTTTCTTACGGATTGATTGAGAAAAAAGGTTCTTACTTCAATTACGGGGATAAGGCTTTAGGCCAGGGCAAAGAAGCTGTGTTAAAGCATCTTAAGGAAGATGGAGCCTTAGCCGCCAAGATTGAGAAGGAAATCAGAGAGAAAGCCGGAACCGGGAGTAACCAGAAAGTTTCTAAATAGTAAATTGGCAACCTGTAACAAAGAACAAGGAGGGAAATAAAATGAAGGAAATAAGGATCGGGTTAATCGGATATAAGTTTATGGGGAAAGCCCATTCTTTTGCCTATAATAACGTTAAATTATTTTTTGACATTCCAGCCAGTCCAGTCATGCGGATAATCTGTGGTCGTAATGAGAAACCTTTGAAGATAGCCCAGGGGAAATTCGGTTGGCAGGAGTATGAAACGGATTGGAGAAAGGTGGTGAAGAGACCGGACATTGACTTGATAGATGTGGTTACTCCTCCTAATGCCCACAAAGATATAGTCATAGCAGCGGCCAGAGAAGGAAAAATCATTTTGTGTGAAAAGCCACTGGCTTCTACTTTGGAAGATGCTTATGCTATGCTGGATGCCGTGGAAAGGTATGGGGTGAAACACGCGATTTGCTTCAATTACCGTAAACTGCCGGCCGTGGCGTTGGCCCACCAGTTAATTCAACAAGGTAAGATAGGAAAAATCTATCACATCCGGGCAGTTTACCTCCAAGACTGGATTGTTAATCCGGAATTCCCTTTGGTCTGGAGACTACAAAAGGAAGTTGCTGGCTCAGGAGCCCACGGAGATTTGAATGCCCACCTCATTGACCTGGCTAGGTATCTGGTGGGAGAATTTGACGAAGTAATCGGCTTAAGTCAAACCTTCGTTGGTGAAAGGCCAATTCTTGAAGAAAAAGGCGATTTGACCACCGGGCTGGTGGTGACAGAGAAATCTAACAAGAAAGGTCCGGTCACAGTAGACGATGCTACTCTGTTTCTGGCTCGATTTAAAAACGGAGTGATTGGTTCTTTTGAAGCGACTAGGTTTGCTCCGGGAAGAAAGAATGGACAGCGCTTTGAGATCAATGGCAGCCGAGGTAGTATCGTTTTCAACCTTGAAAATCTAAATGAACTACAATACTACAGTCAGGATGACCCTGAAGCAGAAAGAGGCTTTAGGACAATTCTGGCGACAGACGGTTCTCATCCTTATGCTGGAAGTTGGTGGCCGGCAGGGCATATCATTGGGTACGGAGAATCCTTTGTTAACCTAGTAGCCGATTTGATTTCAGCAGTGAGTTCTGGCCAAAATCCAAGTCCCAATTTTCATGATGGTGTCAAATGCCAGGAAGTGCTGAATGCGGTAGAAGAATCCATTGGGAAACGCCAGTGGATAAAAGTCAAATAACTGGGAGAATGCAGCAGGTTTGTATTATTCACTAAGAATGTTTTGGGTAAAAGCTGAAATGAGAAAGACTTGAAACACTTTTTCTTGTAGGCCCATCTAAATTTTGCGTACCCAAGAGGCTTGAGCGATAAACAGAAAAAGGGTGGTGGCAGGCTGAGTGAAAAGTAGAAAGTGGTTGGCTTATGGACTGAAATTACTTGGCCAACGGGATTACACTTGGAATGAATTAAGTTTTCGTCTGGAAAAGAAAGGGGCCGGGGCTGAAGACCGGAAAGAAGTTAGGCAATACCTACTAGAGAAAGGATATCTACGGGAAGAGCAACTGGTTAGCCAGTTGGTGGAACAACAACTAAAACGTGGACGAGGGTTACTGTATATAAAAAATCTTCTTGAAAGAAGGAAAGTAGAAAAAGAGGTGATTAGTCAGGTGATTGGCAACTTTGACTATGAGGCGGAATTATCTGCCGCCAGAGATTACTTAGAAAGATGTAGGCGAAAGTGCCAGAAAGACTTTTCCGAACTACGACTGAGGAGCCGTGGTTTTTCTGCCTGGACAATAGAGCGATTGAGGGAGCACTACCGTGATCAAGAAAAGTTCCGAAATTAGAAAAGCATTCTTGACATTTTTTGCCAGTCGCGACCACCAGATAGTACCCAGTAGCAGTTTGCTGCCTGTAGATGATCCTACTCTTCTTTTCACCAATGCAGGCATGGTTCAGTTTAAAAAGTTGTGGGCGACGGATACCCCCTTGCCCTATCGCCGGGCCACCAGTTGTCAGAAAAGTTTGCGGGCTGGCGGGAAGGATAGTGATTTGGAGATGGTGGGGATAAGTCCCAAACATCACACTTTTTTTGAAATGCTGGGCAATTTTTCATTTGGCGATTATTTCAAGAAAGAGGCAATTGCTTGGGCGTATGAGGTTGTTACCGATATCCTGGCAATTCCCCAGGAAAAAATTTGGGTTTCTTATTACAAGGACGATGAAGAAACTATGAATTTATGGAAGTGTTTTCTTTCTCCGGACCGGATAATCGGGCTGGGAGCGAAAGATAATTTCTGGGGCCCAGCCGGGGATACAGGTCCGTGCGGACCATGTACGGAACTTTATTATGATTTTGGGGCCGAGAGGTCTTGTGGCAAGAGTGAGTGCCTCCCAGGTTGCGACTGCGGTAGGTTTTTGGAATTCTGGAATCTTGTTTTTCCTCAATTTGATCAGCAGCCTGATGGTTCCCGACTCCCTCTCAAACGGCGGGGAGTAGACACGGGCATGGGTCTGGAAAGAATCGCCAGAATTTTGCAGGGAACTGAGACCAACTATGAGACGGACCTCTTTTGGCCAATTATTTGTGCCTTGGAAAAACTGGCTGGTTGTTGTTATAGAGACCCAGAAAAAAAGGTACCTTTCCGGATCGTTAGCGACCATATTCGGGCAATCGTTTTTCTCCTTGATGAGCAGTTGAGACCGGCGAACGAGGGTCGGGGATACGTCCTAAGAAACATTATCAGAAGGGCGGCTGTGGCAGGTATTGAACTTAATCTGGCTGAACCATTTCTTTACCGACTGGTTCCGGTAGTGGCCAATCAGCTGGAGGAGGTTTATCCTACGTTGAAGGAGAGACAGAAGGATATTGAGGTTGCCCTTCGCGACGAAGAAGAAAAATTTCACTTGAGTTCTGAGGCTGCTTCCCGCAAGTTTAGAGAATTTCTCAAGCGGGAGGAAATAAGTGGAGGTAGACTGTCAGGGGAGGTAGCCTTTAAGCTTTACGGAACTTTGGGAATTCGTCGGGAGATGCTATCAAGGCTGGCGGAAAATGAAGGCTTAACAATTGACTGGCCAGGATTTGAATATTGCTTGGAAGAAGAGAAAAAAAGGTCGCGGGCCAGTTCCAGTTTCCAGGAAAACCGAGAAGTAGTTGTGGCGCCTGAGAAAGTATCGGAGACAAAATTTTTGGGGTATGAAACCCTTACCTGTAGTTCTCGGTTGCTGGCGGTATACAAAGAAAGGGGAAGTGAATTACTGGATTTGGTTTTAGAGGCCACCCCCTTTTATCCGGAGAAAGGAGGTCAGGTTGGAGACCAAGGGTTTGTGAGCGGCCGAGGAGTTGTTTTCCAGGTGGTTGATACCCAGATTGATGAAAAAGGCGTGATTTATCATCGGGGTCAGCTTAAAGAAGGGACGGTGGCTGACCTTTCTCCTGGTATGGAGCTGACCGCCAGGGTGGATGAGAATCGCCGTAAAGCCATTGCTGCCAATCATACGGCTACGCATCTATTGCACTTTGTTCTTCGGTCCCAATATGGTAAAGAGACCAGACAAGCTGGTAGTTATGTGGGGCCGGACCGACTCCGGTTCGACTTTTTTTGTAACACAGATATACCTTCAGAGAAACTGAGAGAAATAGAACAGCTTGTCCAAGAAAAAATTTTTGAGGATACCCGACTAACAGTGAAAGAAGTCCCTCTGGCGGAGGCCATCAGGGAAGGATGTTTAGCGCTTTTTGTCCACCGGTATGGGGAGGTGGTGCGGACTGTTCGGACTGGCGAGTATCATGCCGAGGTTTGTGGCGGTACCCACGTGGAAACAACTGGGCAGATTGGTCTTTTCAAAATTATCAATTACGCCAGTGTTGGCAAAAATCTAAGGAGAATAGAAGCCATTACCAGGTTGGCCGCCATTGAATGGATTAATCAAGGAGAAGAAATTTTGCAAAAGACAGCAAATCTTCTGGGAATTCCGCGGAGTAAAGTTTTTGAGCGAATAGTTAAAATAAAGGAAGAATCTGAGCAAAAGAGTCGCCAGCTGATTGAGACTGAACAGGTGTTAGCTGATTATCAGGCGGAGAAATTACTGGGAGAAGTTAGAAGGGTAAAAACGGCCACAGGAGAAGTGGCCTTGGTAGTAAATAAAGTAAAAACATGGCAGGTTGATACCTTGGGTCGAATAGCGGACCAAATAGAAAGCAAAGTTTCACCGGCGGTGGTGGTTTTAGCCAGTGATTTTTCTGAAAAGCTTTTTGTCGTTATCAAGGTCAGTGAGTCATTGCGGAAAAAGCTGTCAGCCGGCAGTTTAATGAAACAGTTAGCTTCTCTGATGAAAGGTGGTGGGGGAGGTAGTTCTACCTTCGCTCAGGGAAGCGGGCGGAAGGATACAGATATAACTCTTATTCAGGCAAAGGTTACCCAACTTGTTGAATCAACATGAAGATAAATTACGATTGTCTCTCCGATGAAAAGCTCGTTAAGCGCGCTCAGGCAGGAGATTTGAAAGCGAATGCTCTCATTGTTCAGAGACATCAGGGGCTAGTTATGTCTCTGGCGCAGAAACATGCCTTTTCTCCGGATAGGCTGGAAGACCTGGTCTCAGAGGGTAATATTGGGTTGTTGAAGGCTATAGAGAAGTATCATCCTGGCCGTAATACCAAGTTCAGTACCTATGCCTACTATTGGGTGAGACGTTACATCTTAAGAGCGATTAATAGTGAATTTGTTAAGGTACCAGAAAGGGAAAAAAACCTGATCAGAAAGGTGGCATATGCCGGACAACAGATTCGGCAAACTGAAAGTCGGAACCCAACGGTAGAGGAAGTGGCAAGACTAACCAAACTCCCCCTAAGATTAGTGAAGAAAATCTGGAGCTATAAGCCGCCATTGAGAGTGACCAGGGCAGCGAGATTTGAGGAAGACGAAGGTCCAACAGAGATAGAACTGCCGGCGAGCGAACCTGGTTTCTCGTTTCCAGAAAGGTTAATGCGGGAGGATATGATAGACGATTTCTTCAAGCGTTTGGCGGAAAAGCACAAGAGAGCGAATGCCTCTCGCTGGTTTGAAATCTTAAAGCTTTACTGGGGATTTGGGAATTCTCCCAGGATGAGTTGCAAAAAAATTGGCGAAAAATTCAATATCAGCCGGCAGCGAGTCCACCAGATTATAAAGGTTTGCT
>JAMWDF010000080.1 GCA_023818865.1 Candidatus Omnitrophota bacterium | reverse complement strand
AAAGTTCCTTCTCCCCGAAAACTGGTTTATCTTTTTCAATTCTGATACATTTCCAACCACTAAAATCATTCTCAAAATTAGAATTTAAAATCAGGTTCTCTGAGAAAACCAAGAAAGATGATAAAAGACAAAACAAAACACACTCTTTTTTCATAAAGAAACTCCTTTTTTCATGAAAAAACTCGTTGTTCAACGAAAAGTATGCCCGAAATTTTCACTTCATCAAAGATAATAAGTATTCACTATCCTCATCCGTAAACATTATAACTGCAATCCCGAGTTGCTTTCAATAAGGAATACATGTCACATCGCAGGGAGTAACAAAAATCTTATCGCCATAATGATTGCCACCCAGAAGGTTATTAGCGTGAACCTACCTCTTCCCAAAAATATTGCTTCTATGTTGTAGCGGATTTCAATAGCTTACTTTTGGGTTTCTTGCAAACGGCCAAGCATATTCCCATCCACTATTTCCAAACCAATTGGGATTAACTTGTTGTGTAGCCCCGTATGGATCCCAACCCACATAGTACTGAGTTTTTAGAAGAAGCTCTTTGGGATACCATTTTACATGATAATCACAAAAAAGAAGAGTTGCCCCATTGCTATGTCTATATTCCCACTGACCAGTTTGCCAGCCTTGCCAATCACAACTTCCACAATTTGATGTCCAGAATGGCAAAATCCACGACTCCCCTAAGAGAAGAACATCAGATGGCTTTTTTACCTCACTTGCCTTTACTCCGCATTTATCAGGTTGATAGACATGATTTAAGCCTGCCGGTTCAGTACCATATCCTATACTATAACCGTAACCACCCATATAAACATATTCATATTGAGGGTCTAGATAAAATGGTGGTGGACCACTTTTTTGAAAATAATTAGGACAGTAATAGGCCCGAGGGTTCTTAACATATGGCCAAATCTGCCTTATCCAAAAATGTATCCACCCGCTGGCAGAAGAGGGGAAATAATAATTACCACCAGAGTAATATGCAGGATAATATTCATCATAGTCATTTAAATACATTGCAAATGCTAAACCAAGTTGTTTCAAATTATTCATACAGACTGCTTGTCTTGCTTTTTCTCTTGCTTTGCTTAATGCTGGAAGTAACATTGCTGCTAAAATAGCAATTATTGCTACCACTACCAACAACTCTATTAATGTAAATCCAGACCTTCTAAAAAGCTTTTCCATATGTCCTCCTAGTAAAGTTTATCAATATATGATAGTATATGATAGTTCGACCATTACTTTCGCCCAGCCGAATCCAATCTAAATCTAATAGAATAAGCCAAATCTCTATTCCAGTTTTTGATTCACTTTGACACATCTTAGCCTCTTTTTACCATATATTCTCACTTTCGTCAAGTATTATCCACCTGGCCAGACTCATTCAATTTTAAGCACCTCGTAGTCGGATAGTTGGTGGCGGAATCTTATTCCTCTGGCTGAACGGGAAAAATTTACTGGTCGGCGGGAGAGAAGGGCGGTTATCTTTCTTACCTTTTCTTTTCTGACAATACATTCCACTTCCAGCGGGGGCGACTCTTCCAGTTTGTAGTCAGATTGCCGGGAAAGACTAGTGTTTAGAAGATGAAGAAACCAGGTGGAACCCAGCTGAGTGAGATTCACTTCCACAGTGGAGGCTGCCTGGACCTTCAGTCGGGGTTCTGGGTTTAAATACTCCAGACAGTTGTAGATTATCTTTCTCAGCCAAGGGGAACCAGAGAAATTGAAGGCGGCCTCTAATGGAAAAGAGAAATAGAGAACTTTTCCTTGGCCGAAGTTGTTTAAAGTTATCCCCGGATACCGGGTGGTTTTTCCCGGAGGCGAATACCGATGGTAGATGTGGTAATAACGCTGGTGGTCTGATTCAATGATTGGCTCTACCACATAGGCTAAAGGCTGGGCACTCAATGGCTTCACATAAACACATTTTCTTTCTGCCTTTCTATCAGGTGCACTCTCATTTACCAAAATTGGCATATCTGGCAAGCCGTTGATTATTTTCTTATCAAACCGGTAAAGATAGGTGACGCTATAACTGGAGAGCTTGTCCATTTCTACTCCAAGAAGATGACGGAAGGAGGAAAGAGGATTCAGTTCTCCATCTTGGTTCCACCAGCCAGTAAGGTAGGTAGCGACCAGTTTCCCTCCTTTTTCCACAAATCTAAAAATCTCTTGACGAACTGGCTCGCTAATAAATCTGATGTCCGGGAGAAATAGAATTTCAAACTGATGAATCTTGTTTATCTGCGCCTCACCCAGGATGTCAAAATGGATATTTCCGGAAAGAAGGATTTTGCCCAGGCCGAACAGGGAATTTAAAGCGCTTTGAGAAAAGTCATCTTCTGTGTTGGGCTGAGCGTCTATCAGGCGGCTATTTTCCGCTGAATAAAAAATCGCATTTACCGGAACACTTTTTCCCCGGGAGTAAGGCGAAACTTTTTTCACCCAGGCAAAGGTTTGCTTGATAGTTTGCTTTACTCCAGGTGCAATCTGGCCGCCAAATTCTCCACAAGGAACAACTACGTGACCGATGTTAATACTTCCCCCATTCATCAGGCAGATGGTGGCCATCAGTTTCATTGTGGGAAAAGGCATCACAGTCCAATCACCCCAGCCTTTAAGTGTTTCTGGAATCATCAACTCAAAAGGTTTGCCTAAGTTTCGCATGTATCTAGCCCGAAGGCTTCCTTCCGGGTAGTATGGTGGATGGAATTCTACCGAGGAAAAATCAGCCAACCGGTCAATTTCAATCTCGTTGAAATAAAAATCGCCAGCATGGTTCCAACCGATGAGCAATGATGGGTTGATCTTTTTCACGGCCGAGTGAATTCTATTGAGGAATTGAAAGCGTGAAAACCTCATAAATTCAGACAATTTTCTATTTCCTGCCGGGTCTTTTTTAATTTCTGGCCGGAGCGGCTGACCGTATTTCTCAGCAAACAACTTCTGACACCAGCGGCAGAAACACCCCCCTCTGGCCATGTAGGTCAAGTCCAGCCATAATCCATCTACATCATAATTTTCTACAATTTCCACGGTCTGTTTTTCAACCAAGTCTTGCAAAGGAGAATTGAGGCATAGCTGGTCATAGTACTCAAATCTTACCTTTTGCCCATGGCTATCAATGGCTCGCCAGTCCGGATGCTTGTTGCTTTCAATATCGTTGAGACTGACATTATAGTAAGCGATGATTTTGATATCTTTTTCTCTTAGGAGGGGGATAACTTCTTTTAGGATGTCGCCTTTTAATCCTCTGGCTCTCACCCCTACCCGGGAATGATAATAACAGTTGCCAAAGGAGCTTTTGGTCATAAAGGTTAACCATTGAACTTTCATTTCCATTAGGTCAGCCACATATTTTTTTACATCCAGTCTTAACTCATCAAGAAAATCAGGCATATGAAAATCGAAAAGCAACCTTCTTTTTCTTTCTGTTTCCATAATCAGTTCTCCTGTTTTCGTCCGGTGAGTGCTTCAATAATTTAAACGATTGTTCTCCTGTCTGTCAATCGGCAATCCACCTAGAGACACGTTTTTGACACTGGGAAGTGAGTATGTTTGAATTTCAAATCAGGCTTAAGGAAAAGAACAACTCGGCTCAGCGAGATACGGGAACAAATTCAGCTGGAGTGCGTCTGGCAGACTATTCTTGCTAGAGAAGAAAAGGGATATTGCATCTAACTAACAGTTTCCTGGAGGTATTTAAATATGTCGCCGAGGGCAAATTTAAGTCTTGGTTTTGATACGAATATGTTTGATTTTAGTCGCGATAAAAACCAACAGATTGAAGCGGCCTGGGCATTTTACACTAACAGTTTGACTAATCCGGTTGCTTGGGGACAAATAATTCTAAGAAGGGAAACATGAAGACTGAAACTCATCTTTATCTACGAAGATTGACAATCAACTCTCGCTGGGAAAAATATGTTTCGGGAGAAAGAAGGTTTCAAGGGATTCCTGGGATTGAACAGGACAGAAGAGGCCATCTCTGGGCGACCTGGTATGGAGGAGGGCAGGGCGAGGGACCAGAAAATTTTGTGGTTCTGGTGGTGAGTGAAGATAACGGAATAACCTGGAGCGAACCGGTAGCTGTTGTTGACCCACCCGGAAAGATAAGAGCCTTTGACCCCTGTCTCTGGCGCGACCCTACGGGGAAACTTTGGTGGTTCTGGGCTGAATCTTATAGCGAGAAAGAAGGAGAAATATTTGATGGCCGAGGTGGGGTTTGGGCGACCGTTTTTAGCCACGAAGAGCCTGAGGCTCTTTCTTTTAGTCAGCCGAGAAAGATTGCTAACGGGGTCATGTTAAATAAGCCAATAGTTCTTTCTACCGGTGAGTGGTTACTTCCGACAGCAGTGTGGGAATACTGGCCGGTGAAAGATGAGAGTTTAGCCAGAGAGAGGTTTTCCAACGCCACAATTTCTCAGGATGGCGGGGTTTCTTTTCAGCGGAGAGGTGGGGCTGATGTGGCAGAAAGATGCTTTGATGAGCACATGTTCATAGAACTTAAGAATGGCCGTCTCTGGTGTCTGGTAAGGACGCTTTACGGTATTGGTCAGAGTTTTTCTTCTGACCGGGGATATACCTGGTCGGGAGGAGAAGATTCTGGTTTAGGGGGACCGAATTCTCGCTTTTTTATCAGACGTCTTCGCTCAGGGAATATACTCCTGATTAACCATGCGGACATATCGCCACAAGAGGCTTTAAAGTTGTACCGAGAAGGTAAAAAGTGGCGACCGCGCTCACACCTGACTGCTTTCCTGTCTCTGAATGATGGGCTTACTTGGCAAGGAGGGCTTCTTCTTGATGAACGGGTAGGTGTTTCCTATCCGGATGGCACCGAGATTGAAGATGGTTCTATCTACATAATTTATGACCGGGACCGGTCTGGAGCCGGCGAAATTCTTCTATCTGGTTTTCGCGAGGAAGATGTTCTGGAAGGCAAACTGGTGAGCCCAGGAGCGTTTCTGAAAAGAGTGGTAAGCCGTTTAAGATAATTTTCCCCTGGTACCAGTAAGATCTGGAGAAAGGGTGATTGATTTCAAGAAGATTGGTTTTGTGACGGCAGAGGGATTACCCAACAAAGAATACGCCATCAGCGATGGAACTGTTTCTGTAGTTCTGGACAAGTCCGCTGGCATCAATGGGATGGAATACCATGGTCGCGTCGTCTGATGGTTAGGCGGGCGGCCTTTTATTCTAATAGCATCTGGCGTCGGGAAGATTTCTTTCCCGAACCGGTATTTTAATTTTTAGTGGCTAATGAGAAAAACAAGTTATTGCCCCTTTCAGCCAGGTCTATCTTTCTCCTTTTAGTGAGTTATTTTTTCTCGGTCTTCGGGAAAAGGGAAAACAACCGGGCCAAGATGGCTGCTATCGCCAAGCCTGAGAAGCCACTTGGTTTCATCATTACTTTTGGTGAAGATCTTTCTAGCTATTAGGCCAGCGGCAGTAACCGAAAAGAGAACTGGTTGCGAAATACGGCCAGAGAAACACTCAATGTTCCTCCGCCAACCGCTGTAATAGTGGCTACCACGACTACTCCAAAGAGGTCCATTTCTGATGGCCGCTAGTACGCCGCTAACTGCAAAGACGGCTACCCCGAAAAGGTCCAGGCTCTGAAACAGTTTAAAGTATTCCATTTTTCTTTTTATTAGGAGTAAAATTTTTATCATTTTATCATAGGAAACAGAATTTCTTTGCCAGAGGTTGGTTTGTGGGTTATGCTGTTTAAGAGTAAGGTGAGAAGATGAAATTTCTCAGTGAATACAGACATCAGAGAGAGGCGGAGAATCTTTATTCGCTGATCAGTGTGGCAGCCAATAATTTGCCTTTGGTCTCCTTGATGGAAGTCTGCGGTACCCATACGATGGCTATTGGCCGGGCCGGGTTGAGAAAGCGGCTCCCAGAAAATGTCCGGTTGATTTCTGGACCTGGTTGTCCGGTTTGTGTCACGCCAGATGGATATCTTGATGAAGCCATCACTCTGGTAGAAAAAGAAGAGGTTAATCTTTGTACTTTTGGAGACATGATGAGGGTACCAGGTAGTAGGGGCACCCTGGAACAAAGCCAGAGTAAAGGGAACAAGGTTTTTGTAGTCTATTCCCCGACAGAAGCGTTAGAATTAGCCGGGAAGACTAAGGGAGAAGTGGTTTTTCTCGCAGTGGGTTTTGAAACGACTGCACCAGCCGTTGCCTGGGTAGTCAAAAAGGCTTCTCAGGAAAAGATAAGAAACTTTTCCTTACTGGTTGGCCATAAACTCATTCCTCCAGCTATGGCGGCTCTTCTTGAAGATGCCCGGATGAAAATTGATGGCTTCATCTGTCCTGGTCATGTCAGCGCAATTATCGGTAAGCAGCCATACCAGTTTATTGCGGAGAGATATCGTAGAGCTTGTGTTATTGCTGGCTTTGAGACGCTGGACATAGTCCAGGCAATCCTGATGTTACTCCAGCAGCTAAAGGAGAAAAGGTCGGCTGTAGAAATTCAATATTCCCGCTGTGTCCAGCCAGAGGGCAACAGAAAAGCTTGGGAACTGATCAGAGAGGTTTTTAGCGTGGTAGAGACTGAATGGCGTGGTCTGGGGATAATTCCCCAAAGCGGTCTGGCTCTTAATAAGAAGTATGCCTGGCTAGATGCCCGGAAAAGATTTTCTCTCTCCGGAATTTCTATTAGAAAAAGAGAGAAGTGCAAATGTGGGGAAATTTTAAAAGGGTTGATTTCTCCTTTGGAGTGTCCTTTGTTCGGCCAGAAATGTACTCCCAGCCACCCGGTCGGGCCGTGTATGGTTTCCTCTGAAGGTACCTGTGCCGCTTATTATCAATACGAAGTGGAAGTAGGAGATAGGCATGATTAAGGAAACAGTTACTCTCTCTCAGGGAAGCGGGGGAAAGGCGATGCAAGAACTCATTCAGGAAGTTTTCCTGAAGGAATTCACTCATCCGGCTCTAGCTGCTCTGACTGATGCGGCTATGGTACCTTTGCCATCTTGGAGGGAATACCGGTTGGGTTTTACCACCGATAGTTATGTAGTAAAACCGCTTTTTTTCCCGGGTGGCGATATCGGCAAACTGGCTTGCTGCGGCACAATTAATGACCTAGCTGTTTCAGGGGCTAGGCCGCTTTTTCTTGCTTGTTCTTTTATTCTGGAAGAAGGATTAAGCCTGGAGGTTTTGAAAAGGATAGTCCATTCGGTGAAGACGATTTCAGAGAAAACAGGCGTACCGGTAGTCACCGGTGATACCAAGGTGGTAGAGAAAGGCAAAGTGGATGGAGTTTTTGTTACCACTACGGGCGTAGGCATCATTTCAGAAAAAGTCAGGTTGGATAGAAAAAACATTCAGCCAGGAGATAGAATTATTGTCAGCGGTCCGCTGGGTGAGCATGAAATGGCTGTTTTATTGGCCAGGGGTGATTTCCAGTTAGAGGCGAAGATTGTCAGCGATTGTGCTCCTTTGCACTCACTGACTGCTGAAGTGCTAAAAGTTGAACCACACACCCGGTTTATGCGCGATCCGACCCGCGGAGGATTAGCGGCTGTCCTTAACGAAATAGTGGCTGGTCTGAAATTTGGGATCCTGCTAAAGGAAGAAGAAATCCCCCTGAAGAAGGAAGTGGCTGCTTTGTGTGAAATTCTCGGGCTAGACCCAATGTGGTTAGCCAGCGAAGGTCGGCTGGTGGCGGTGGTGGCAGAGCAGAGCTGCTCTAAGGTAATCTCCTGTATGAAAAAGCACCGGCTCGGCCGCCAGGCAAGAGTAATAGGTGAGGTTATCGAGGAAGAACCTGGCCGGGTAGTTATGAAGACAATCAGTGGCTCTACCAGGCTGGTAGACATGCCTTCAGGTGTTCAAAGGCCAAGAATCTGCTGAGGACTTATGGAGATTATTAGACTGGTAGTCGGGGAGATTGAAACCAACTGCTATCTGGTAAGGTGTCAGAAAACTAACCAGGCTGTGATAATTGACCCTGGAGCTGAACCAGAAAAGATTGAATCAGCTTTAAAAAAAACTGGCTGGAAACCCAATCTTGTTGTTCTCACCCATGGCCATGCGGACCACCTTTCTGCCTGCCGGCAGTTGGCTCTGCCGATTGCCGTCCATGCTGCTGATGCTAAATGGTTAGTTGATCCGGGGAAGAACCTTTCTGCTATGTTTGCCGCACCTTACGTCTGCCCGGAGCCAGAAAGACTTCTGGCTGAAGGAGATACCATTGAAGTTGGGGAAGTAATTATGGAGGTACTCCATACTCCGGGTCACACCCCAGGCAGCATTTGTCTCTTGGCCCGGGCAGAGAATCTTATTTTTACCGGAGATACCCTTTTCGCTGAAGGGGTGGGTCGGACTGACTTACCTGGAGGCTCAGAAGAAAGGCTATGGGAATCAATCGAAAAGAAACTTTTTAATCTGCCAGATTTTTTCACCATTCATCCTGGACACGGTCCTTCCACTACCTTGGTTCAGGCTCGCAGGGCTCTTGGAAGTTAGTTCTTGTTTTCCCTGAAGCGTGAGGGAGTAAAGGCTGATGAGGCTTACCAGGGATAAGCCTTTCTCCATCAGTGAAACCTTCTGGCCGGTTTCTCAATTTTTCTATGAGTTTGCTTCTCCAAAAAAGCAATCTGTCTTGATGCTCAATCTTGGCAGCCAGGTTATGGAGTTCGCCTGGGTCTTCTTTCAGGTTAAATAATTGTTCTTGGCCGGTGGCGGAAAACCAGCAGTATTTTTCTACTCCATCGGTAAGAAAATGGTTGGCTTGGTTGATATGGTAGCAAGTAGCATGCTCTCCATGGAGATACTCTCGGGCAAGTCTCCTTTTTTCACCCCGGAGTATAGGTAGTAGACTTTGACCTTCCACCGTCTGTGGTATAGGGATTCCGGCTAATTCCAGCACCGTAGGCATAATGTCCTCCAGGCAGACAGGATAAGAAGAAACCAGGCCGCTTTCTATTTGTGGTCCGCTGATGAGAAAAGGTATCCTGGCAGAACCCTCATAGGGATAACACTTCCGGAAAAGGTAATGGTCACCCAACATTTCCCCGTGGTCTGAAGTGAAAATAAGATAGGTGTTTTTACCAAGGTCTCCCTTTAGTCCGGTATGGTCGCCAAGCAATCGGTACAATTGATCATCAAGGTGATTAATCAATCCGTAGTAACCGGCCCTGGCAGCCTTGAGGGCTTCACCTTGAAGGTTGACTCGGTAACTCTGGATGTGGCTTCCTCGGCCATTATTTTCTGGCGGCACGGCCCAGTCTCCGATGTAAGGTTTCGGCAGTGGTTGGCGGAGGTACCTATCCAAGTAAAAGGCTGGAGGAACCAACGGGGGATGAGGCGCGATAAAAGAGACCACCAGGAAGAAAGGACAGGAGGGGTCGCGCCGCGTTAGAAAGCGCAGGGCCTCTGTTACTGTCCAGGTAGTCGGATGAAATCTTTCATCCAGATGCCAGGGTCTGGCAGTCCAGCCATTACCAGAAATTCCGTGGTCCCAGTATTCAGCGGGGCAGCCACCTTG
>JAMWDF010000079.1 GCA_023818865.1 Candidatus Omnitrophota bacterium | reverse complement strand
TCCTTGTAAGCAGAAGATGGAACGAAAAGGGTGTATTTTTCAAGCAAAGAAAAAATCTTCATGAACAGTTTTTGAAAAGACGTGTTGGGATTTATCTTACTGATTTCGCTTTCAAATGCATCCCACAGGTTCCTGAAATTTGTTTCACTATTAACTGCTTCTTGTTTCGTCTTAACCGGAAACAGAGATTCAATATTTGAACTAACTGGAACCGTCTTACAAAAGTATTCCTCTATAGATTGATTTAATTTTATTTGGGAAAAAATAGAGATTAATGGTTCTGTCTTTGATGTTTCAGGGGTAATTCCGTCAATCGCATCCTCTGGCCTCTTAATTCTTTCTCCACTTGAAAGCCAGTCAGCAAGTTGGATTATTTTGTGTTCATATTTATCAGGCTTATGATGATAAATAGCAAAATTTGCAACATCTGATAACTGCCTGAAATATTTTTCAAAGAATTCATTTGTCCAGAGAACATGCTTGTGAGTAAAGAATCTTCCATGTCGGTGGTACGGGCATATGTATTGTTGAAGATTACAAGTAATTCGTGAAAGTATGGTTTCCTCTGGATACGCCCGTTGATAGAACTTACCGATATCATGCAAAAGAGAGGCAAGTATCACAGACTCACGCTTTGAGATCACCCCAGTCTTCTGCATCATCATAGTATCTGATTATAGCATATTTGCCCAAACCAAAGGAGGCATTCTTGCCGATGTGAATAAGTTCTCCAACTTTCAGATACTGGAGAAAATCACCAAGGTTACCTAAATAAGTTATTTTCCCGAGAAATCCCCCTAACTTCATTCTGGTGTTTTGTCTGGTGGAAAAGCGTTCCCAATCATACCATTTTAAATTGCAGGAGACTGTTTCCACCTCCCTGGCTGTTTCCTTAATTTTTTCATAATTAATAGTGAAATCGCTGCTTTCGCAGTAGTTTTTCTTCAATAAAGACAATCTTCTTAAGAGAGTCTTTACCAGGAGGGAAAAAGGCAAATCTTTTGTTAGTTTACCGTCTGATTTTATTCTTGTCGGGGACAGAAATTCCAAACTTACGGCTTTGACATCTTTCTGGGGAAGGGTAATTTTTTGAGGGTTTTTATAGGGGTAGAGGATCTCCTTTTCGCCGTCGTAGACGGTCGTGTTATCACTTTTTATATTTCGGATGATAAAATTGCCCCGTCTATTTTTTATCCCAATGCCTTTTTCCCCCATCTTTTTCAATGTCAGGATAAGATAAGGGAAATATTCAATCATTCTGCCAATAACTACAAAACTAAAAACAAGCTCACTACCCGCACTGTAGACTGTCCTTCTGTCATATGGTGGTTCAAGAATGATCGGAGAAGGGATATTGTGAACTTGATTTTTTTCAATTTCCACTGCGAAAAGTTGTTTGTAAGGACATTGTTTATTTATCAGACAAAGATTACAATTCTTGCAGGCTTTGTTTAGGCAAGAAATTTCTTTCAGAGATATTCCAAAGGCTCCTCTAAATGTTGCGCCTTTAAATTCTGGTAATAGTGCCGCGCTTGTGAAAGATGTCTCTACCTGAAATCTATAAATGTTCAGTCCCAAACTTTTCATATTTTGTCATTATATTTTAATTGGTATATTTGTGTTGTCAAATCTTTTAAAGAGATGGGAGCGTCTGGCGGTAATTGTTCAGGTAGTGGTGGGGTTTTGAAAGAACAAAGGTTGATGAGAGGATTGGAGCTAAGTTATCGTTCTAATGTTGATTTTCTCTGCATCAAGATTCTTGAAGGTGGTAAACGGCTGGTGAAAAAATTAGTCCCTGGGCGACTATTTGAAACATCAATTTGATCAACAAATGGGTATTGCCAAAAGCTATTTTGCTTGACTTCACCGGTGGAAGTAAGTTAAATTTGACAATAAATAGAAGAAGTTCATTTTTTTAGGCTGCTTAACCAGGAGGAGAAATGGTTTTTTCGTGGTTTGGTACCATAGTACATTGGGTGATAGCCGGAATTTTTCTTTATTTGTTTTACCGATTGGTTGAAGCGATTGAGAAAATCGCGCAAAAATAGGAGGTCGGAGGCAGCGTAAAATCAATATGGGGAAAAACTGTAGGTTAACCAGGGTAAGTGGAGTATAAGTTCTATGGGCTGCTTTTCTTAAAGGCTGGGCAACATGAGAATTTGGGATATTCCGCCAAAGTATCTTTGTCGTAGTCATCTGTTGGGTGAACATCGGGAACTTCACGCTGTCTGGAACATTTTGACCAGGAAACCAACCAGGGGTGGATATATTAATCATCCAGAGACAAGACGATGGGTTGGCCGGTTAAAAGCTTTATATCGGCGACATGAACAGCTGGTTAAAGAGATGAAATGCCGAGGGTTTAAGCACTATTCTGCTCTTGACCAAAAAATGGCTGGAGGACTAGCCAGGCAGGACAGATTTATTAATACTCTGGCTGAGCAGACGGAGATTTTAAGGCAAAAAAGATGTCAGTGTTTTCTTGAAAAAAGAGAGGATTTTTCTGACCAACGATATGGCTAGTTTAACCAGGAGAAATAATGGAAAGACTGAAACTGGGTTTGATCGTTGGCTTACGGGAGCGTCCGGAAGAAAGTTTTGCCAAAGTAGCCAGTCTGGGAATTCCCACTTGCCAGGTAGGCGCCCAGGCGGAGAGTTTTGTCGCAAGGTCTGAACCACTGGAGATCCGGAAAGCTGCGGAAAGAACCGGGGTGGAAATTTCCTGTTTCTTTCTGGGGTTTGAAAATCAGGTTTTCAATAACAAAGACGGACCGGCTACTATGGGTTTTGTCGCTCCGGCCTACAGGGAGAAAAGGCTTTCGCTGGCTAAAAAGTTCTCTGACCTGGTTAAAGAAATCGGGGTAAAGACTATTGCTTCTCATGTGGGTTTCATTCCGGATGATGAAAAAGACCCAATTTACGCTGGTTTTCTTCAAGTGATGGGGGAGTTTATTGATCACTGTAAAAGGAATGGGCAGACCTTTTGTTTTGAAACTGGTCAAGAACTACCTTCCACCTTGAAACGTACTATTCTGGACCTGGGGCGAGAAAATGTCGGGATTAATCTTGATCCAGCCAATCTGATTCTTTATGGAAAAGCCAATCCGCTGGATGCTGTAGAAATCTTTGGAGAATATGTTAAAGGTTTCCATGCCAAAGACGGGCTGTGGCCGAACCGGGATGAGGCATTAGGGAAGGAAACACCTCTGGGGCAAGGCATGGTCAGGTTTGATCTGTTATTGCCCCGTTTGAAAAAGAAAGGGTTTACCGGTCCGGTGACTATTGAACGGGAGATTTCTGGGCCGCAGCAGATAGAAGATATTAGAAAGGCAATAGAACTTCTAAGGCCTTATCTCTGAATAAGGCGGCCAGCCATTGCTTCTTCCAGAAAAGTCTGCTTTGGGAAGTAGGCCGTTAAGGTTTCCTCTGTTGCTAAGGTGGTGTTAGGCTAAAACATGGAAAGACTTTTTAGTTTTTTGGAAGAGCCAGTGCGCTCTTGTCTGATAGCAGTTATTATTTTCGCTGGCGGAATAGTGTTAGCCCAAGTTATTCGTTTTCTTGCCAGCCATCTTCTTTTAGCGGCTAGCCGGCAGAATAAGACTGAGCAGAGTAAGGTTCTTCTGGAGGCGATGAAAACCCCAGTCTATGTGATTGTCATTGCTTTTGGTTTTTATTTCGCTGTCCAATACCTTATCTCCAGTTTGGAGGCAACTGGGCTGCTTCTAAAAGTGCTAGAAGGTTTAGGTTACATCGGTCTGGTGTTGAGTATTTCTTTCTTGATGGCGGGTATCATTCGGGGGTTGTGGTACTGGTTCTTGAAAGATGTAGCCAGAAGAACCCAGATGCCGGTGGATGAGCAATTCGTTCGACTGATGGGACGGGTGATTCAGATTGTGGTCTATTTCATTGCCGCTACCATTATTCTTTCCTACTTTAAAGTAAATATCAGTGGTTTTCTCGCCACCGCTGGCGTGGCTTCTTTGGCAGTGGCGCTGGCGGCTCAGGAAACGCTGGCTAATGTGATTGCTGGTCTTATGCTGGTTTTAGATAAACCTTTTCGAGTGGGTGACTGGATTCAACTGGCTTCTGGGGAGATGGGTATTGTTCAGGAGATTGGTTTACGGACGACGAGAATCCTTTCTTTTGATAATACAGTGTTGATTGTGCCTAATGCGGAGATTGCCAAAAATAAAGTGATTAATCGCAACTATCCGGATCTGAAAATTAAGATCAGGCAGACAATCGGTGTGGCTTATGGTTCAGACTTAAAGAAGGTGAAAAGTGTCCTGAAGGAAATTTGTCTGGCTAACGAGAAGGTCCTTAAAGAACCAGAACCAATGGTATTCTTCACTGAATTTGGTGAGTCTTGCCTCAATCTACTGCTGGTTTACTGGATTGAAGACCTCCGGGAACAGTTTTGGGTGACTGACCAGGTAAATATGGAAATTAAGAGAAGATTTGAGGCTGAAGGTATCGTAATTCCTTTTCCTCAGCGGGATGTTCATCTTCATCAATGAGATATTTTCCTCTCCAAGTGGCTTTCTTGAGAAATTTGGTTAATTGGGGAGAATGAGTAAAATGTTAGGGTTAATCTTAATAATAGGGAAGTGGCTTGATGCTCCTTTTCAGGCAGAACTTTTCTGGGGATGGGAAAGGCAGCGAGGCGACTTCAATCTGCCTCCAAATATTAGCCTTTGTATCTTTCCTTTACTAATTTGGATTGAGGGTGAAAAAGTACCAAAAGATTCCTGAGTGGCCCCAAATAAGACGGCGATACAGTGATTTTTGGAAAGGGACCTGGCCGGCTGACCGGCTGTTAATGCAGGTTCAGAATTTGGATAAGGTGCCAGCAGTCGCTCCAGCCTGGATGGCCGATAAAGCCTTTTTGGAGAAGAAATACCGGAACCCAGATTTATTCTTTAAGTTGATTGATTATCGCCGGAGTCTGTGGCAGTGGCATGGAGACCTATTTCACTACCGAATACCCTCTTATGCGCCTAACAGCCTACCGCTTTACTTGGGCTCCCGGGTGTATTTCGGGACAAGTGTCTGGCAGGAACCACTGCTGAAAAGTATTGAAGAGAGTGATAAGATTAACTTTGAATCCAGCAATACCTTCTGGCAGGAACATTTAGAGACGGTTGATTATTTTATAGAAAAGTGTCAGGGGATAGAATTGCTGGGGATGACAGATTTTGGTGGCCCGATGGACTGGTTGGGTTGTTTCCTTGGTCCGGAACAACTCTGTCTGGATGTCAGATCACACCCGGAAAAGGTTCAATCCTTTGCCAACCGGCTTGGCGAAATATTCTGTCAGTTATGGGATATCGTTTATGGAAAAATCTCATCTCACTTTGATGGCAGCTGTAACTGGCTTCCGATGTGGGCTGAGGGGCGTCTGGCTGTGCTTCAGGATGACCTGGCGATTCTTCTCTCACCGGAAATCTACCGAGATGTATTCGGGCCAGTTATCAGGAAAATAGCCAGGCATTTTGAAAAGGTTCTTTTTCATTTTCACAGCGGCGCTCTCCACCAACTGGACAATCTTATTTCCATCCCGGAAATAGAGGTTATTCATTTCGGGATAGACCCCAATGCCTATCCAATTACCAGCTACTTGCCGCACCTGTCAAGAATTCAGGCAGCAGGCAAGGGATTGTTTATCAGCGTATTAGCGCCGGCTGATGTTCCGGCCCTGATAAAGGGGCTGGACCCAAGAAGAATGCTTCTTTTGGTAACTGCGCCTGATGAGGAAAGTTCCAGGAAATTACTGGAGGACAGCGTGATCTGGACGCAGAGACGAGTTAACCAGATGGCCGAGGAAAAACAGGATGCCTGAAAAACAAGGGAGCGAGAGTGGATAAAGAGATAAGAAAACTGGAACAACGGCTGGAAAAACTGGGTGAGGCATTGATTGACCAGAAAAAAGCCAGAGTGATTATTGAATCTTACCGGAGAGAAAAAGGTTTTTGGTTTGGTGGCGGCAAACTTATTCGGGACAAACAGAGCAGGTTAATACTCTCTGGTAGATACAGAAACGCCGGCGATAGTCGGTATGGTCTGGAGGCGGGAGAAAGAGGGTTGGAACTGGCAGTTTTTGTTTCCCGAGATCAGGGGCTTTCCTTCCAGAAAATTCTTTCCTGGGGGAAAAAAGATTTAGCCAATGGTGGGAAAGAGGTTATTTCCATAGAGGGTTCCTGCTTGTATTTGGCGAAAGACAGAGTGTGGCTGTTTGTTTCCTTAGAAAAGAAACTTGGTTACCCGGCCAGTGTAAAGGAGTATCAAAAACCAGGTACCGGTATTTGGGAGGTTGATGTTTTCTCAGGAGAAACCATTGAGAAGCTGAATGCCGCGGAGATAAGGACCGTCCTGTCATCGTTGCGCCCGGAAAGACTTCATATAAAAGACCCGGTAGTTTTTGATTTGAACAAGCAGACTTATATGTTCTACTGCCAACACCCGTTTTCTTGGACCTGTAGTTACACTGGTCTGGCCAGGTTGAGAAATAATATGGAAGTTCAGGAAATAGTCAGTGAGGATGTTCTGCCCCGTGGTTACTGCTGGGATGTGGCGGTTTGTCGCCTTACCTGTCGGGTACCAGTCCCCCGGGTAGGCTTTTTGCGGGAATTGCCTCCAGTTTCTCTATATTTTTATGACGGGGCTGAATGTATGAGAGAGCATCCTCAGTCAGAAAAAGGAATAGTCAGACCCAGAGGTTTTTCCTGTGAAGAAATCTCTGGGTTGGCCTGGGGTTTTGACGAAAAGTTTCCTGAAATTTACCGGCTCAGCCTGCATTTCCCGTTTTTTGTTTCTGACCAGGGTACTGGTTGCAGCCGGTATATTTCCGCCACCGGGAGTGAGGACGGTCTTTTTGCCTGCTGGCAAAAGTCAATGGCTGATTTTTCCCAACCGCTGGTTTTTCATACCTTAAATCGGAAAGAAATAGAGGAGATACTGAAATGAATGTTGGTATAATCGGCGCAGGCAGAATGGGAGTGGTTCACGTCAATGCCCTGAAAAAGATAGATTGGGTCAAGATTGTTGCAGTTTGCGATCTATTGGTAGAAAGGGCCGTGGCTTTGGCCAAAGAACTTTCTGCCAAAGCCTATACTGACTACCAGGAAATGCTTGATAGAGAAAAAATTGAGGCTGTCTGGATTTGCACTCCAGCCGATGTTCATCCGGAGAATGTTCTTGCCTGTATAGAGAGAGGAGTGCCATTTTTTCTGGAAAAACCGGTGGCGGTCAAAAAAGAAGATGGGGAAGTAGTAGTTAGAAAGATAGAAAAGGAAGGCATTTATCACGCCGTTGGTTATATTTTTCGGTATAGCCCGGTGGTGGCGAAACTTAAAGAGCTTCTCCAGGAGGAGCAGATTATTTTCCCGGCTGGTGAGTATTTCTGGACGATACCGCTGGTTGATAGTATTAAAAGCAAGGAAAAAGCCGGGGGACAGATTGTTGACCAGGCTACCCATATGATTGACCTGATGAGATACACGGTTGGAGAAATAACAACGGTTTATACTGGCCGGTCAAGAGGGTTTTTCCCAGAAGAGTCTCTTTACACTGGCGATGATGCCAGCGGCACTGTTTTTGAGTTTGCCAGTGGTATCAGCGGTAGCTTGGTGTGTACCTACGCCCTTTTTCCGGAGATTGTTAGGTATTACCCGCCAAAGTTGCGGGTTATTTGCAAGAGAAAGCTGATAGAGTGGAGCGGAAACGAAATTCGGGTAATCACTCCAGATAAAGAAACCAAGTTTGAGTTGAAATCTGACTTGGTTTTCTTGGAAGACCAGGCTTTTCTGGATGGGCTAAGAAAACAGGACAGGTCTTTAGTAAAATCATCCTACCAGGACGCTTTGAAAACCCTTAAGGTTTGTCTGGCTGCCAACCAGTCTATGGAGACAGGGGAAAAAGTAATCATAGGATAGAGATAATCCTTTTTGCTGGTTTCCGACCACAGTGAAAGGTATTTGAATACCCGAAGGGAATTATTTTTGGTTTTAAACCGACTGAACCTGACACGGCCGGAATAAAGACAAACCAAATTACTCCTAATTCCTTGGTTTATCTGGACGGCTGCATTGAAATTTTCTTGACCCTTGGGCGGATGAAGAACAGTTTTATCAAATTGCCACAAACATCAAAGGGCCATTAGTTGATTTTTTTACTATGGTCAGATGAAAAGCTGGAAGGCTGCCGGGGTAATCGTTAGGAGTTTTAGCGGGACGGAGTTCTGGTCTCTGGAGATTTATATTCCGTTTGAAACGCTCGGGGTTAGAGAAGTACAGCCCGGCCTGGTCTGGCAGGGCAATTTTATCCGGGCTCGGTGGAGAGAAGGTGAAATGAACTCTCGCGGTTTTCCACCTCATCAATGGGCGAGACTGGCTGGGGGAAAAGGATGAATGTTACTGGCGCAGTTTCTCCCGGAATAGTTCTGGAGAAGTGACAAGGTTCGGCCTTCAGAAACTGCAGCGCTTACAGTAATGGGGGAGATGGTTGGCGAATAGTGGATTGTAACGCGGCTGTTTTTGATACTGTTGAGATGATAAGAAGCAGAGGTAATGAATTTACCGTTGGCCAGAAAGATTTCTCGGCTGGTTGTACCCTGACGAACGTCTGGTCGTAAGGCAATAAGGGCTACGGCGTGGAGATAGAGGCAGGTGTATTTTCCCTGGTGGTGGTCAGGGATGGGTGGCTGGAAGGCAATGTCCAGGACAGCGTGAGGATGGCCTGGGCTAGCGGCTGTATCACCGGTTTGAATATCATTGGCGGTTACCAGGATGATACCCAGCAAAGGGAGCCCAGAAGGAGACCGGAGTACACGCCTATCAGGTCAACAAAGAACGCGGCTGGGTGTGATGTCCTGGGCAATCAGGTCTGGGGTGGGGGGCGGCGCGGCGGACAGACCCGGATTGAAAGGAATTCAGAACTTCATAATGTCTCTAGGAATTTCCGGTTTTACCGGGCGAGGGGCTGGGTAGCTTAAAATTCAGGATTTAAAGCGCCAGAATTGGAAGGCGTGGGTTTTTGGCACTGGCGGTTTGATTGTTTTTTCCAGAAGGAAAGTGGCTGGAAAGACACTACCCTGGCCTAATTTTCCGTTGATTTGGTCAATTGCCTGAAAAAGTTTTTCTCGTCTATTTTCTTCCGGGAAAAGAGGAAACTGGTTTTCCCGGAAGAGCCCGGAGACGCTTACTCCTAAAAGACGCACTGGCTGAGAGAGATTGAAACTGGTGAAGATTTGCCAGGCGAGGGTAAAAATACGACCACCATCCGCTGGCACAGAAGGGAATTTTTTCTGGCGGGTGAAGCTGGAGAAATTATCTAAACGCACGCTCACCGTAACTACTTGACCGAAAAATGAAGATTGCCGCATTCGGAAAGCCACCTGCTCTGAGAGACGGAAGAGGACCGAACGGAGAAAATCAGGATGACGGGTATTAAAGGGAAGGGTGTAAGAATGGCCGATAGATTTAGGGTCAGGAGGTGTTTTGACTACGGGAGAGGGGTCAATTCCCCAGGCTGCTTGATAAAGAAATTTCCCCCGGAGGCCGAATCTGGAGACAAAAAAATCTTCTCCCAGTTTTTGAATCTGACCGCAGGTGGTAATGCCCCAGTCAGAAAGGATGGCTGTGAGGCGAGGTCCGATTCCAGGAACTTCTTCTACTGGCAGGGAAGTCATTAGAGCCGGGATTTCCTTTTCTTCCAGGATTTTCAAACCATCTGGTTTTACCAGA
>JAMWDF010000078.1 GCA_023818865.1 Candidatus Omnitrophota bacterium | reverse complement strand
CATCCGGGAGGGCAAGCCGGAATTTTCCTTGACCACATCAACTGGCTGCACTCGGTGGTAACAGGGAAACTGGGCAAACGGATGATGGTCTGGGACGATATGTTCCAGCATTATCCGGAAGTTTTGTCTTCTCTGCCCAGAGATATTGTTCTTGGCTGCTGGGACTATGGGCTGATAGAAGGAAAGCCCCGCTGGCACTTTGGCGACCGGCCAGCTATTGATAAGCTGGAAGAATTTTCTTCCTTTGGCTTTGAATGTCTGATAGCGCCGGCCGATAGCCCCTGGCTTAACCCAGTCACTTTCACCCGCTATGCGGAAACACGGCCGTGCCTCGGAGGGCTGCTAACTATGTGGGAAAAGGGGACATCTTTCTACCACGCCAGCCTGCCGGTAGTGGCGGCCACTGGAAAACTCTGTTCTGGGCTTGAACCTGAGGCAGCCATTCAGCAAGCGGTCAAGACTGTTTTCGGTTTTTCCGACCCAGTTTTCTCTGAAGCCATCCGTTCTTTCTCCATACTGGGTCAGGCCTCCAGCGTCCTTCCTTCCAATCTGGAAAGTTACCTTCATGGAGGTTTAACCGACCAACAGCATCAGAGACGGAGCACTGCCAGGCTAATCTCTCAGGTGTTAAAAAAGTGGGAAACGAGACTGCCCACCGAGATAGGCAGGCAAATTACTGGCGATATTCTCCAAGTAATTGACCAGCTTTTGTTGCATTACCAACTGGCAGAAATTCTGCCAATTTTTTGTTCTCCAGAGACACTGGCCGGCGAAAAAGAAAAATAACTTCTGGGTGAGGTTAGCAGAATGATTGAAAAACTGCGTGACCACCGGCTGGCTTTCTGGAAACTGGTGCGGCCAGGCATTCCTGATAGTACCCTGGCCAACATATTTAACCGCCTGTTAGAGAGTTTGGCTGGTTTGGGGCAAAAGCCACCTTTAGACGTGGTGAGGCTTAAACTTTTCCTGACTGGAGTGGCTCAAGACACAGAGATGCAAGTGAAACTGGCTGGTGCCGGCAATTATCAGCGCGTTTTTGATACTCGGCTCACTTCTCCCGACGGGACAATATTTTACCAACGTTGGTTTGTCTTTCCTTTCTCCGGAATACCGGAGGAAATTCGTCTGGAAACCAGAGGGTATGGCCCCCAGGGTTTTGTCTATGTAGAGATTATCAACCAGGCTGGCCGGTTCATTCCGGACTCACTGGTTTCTGTGAAAGGCAAAGTGGTGGCTCCTCGGAACATTCTGGAGGATAATGTCTGTTACGCTCTGGCTGGAGAACCATACACCCGCGAGAATTTCCTTCATCATAAAAGTTTTGCCAGCAGCCGTCGGCATGGCATTGAGATTAGGTTAAGGAAGCAGAATTCCCTTTAATGGTTAAACCGTCTGAGGAGAAAGGAGAAAAGTGAACACCCAGCTAAGTTTTT
This sequence comes from Candidatus Omnitrophota bacterium, assembly GCA_023818865.1. GTDB lineage: Bacteria > Ratteibacteria > UBA8468 > B48-G9 > DSTR01 > JAMWDF01. The sequence continues at coordinate 8,423 of JAMWDF010000078.1, read as the reverse complement.
CGGTAATTTGTTTTCTCTTTATCTCTTTGCCGCACTTTACCGAAGCAGAAAAACTGAAACCAATGGTTGATTTCCGTGACAAACTTGGCGACCCGAGCAAAGCCCTTACTCCAGAAATTTTTAAACCTGAAGGGACGCTCTGGCTTGATCATACTTCCGGGTATCTGGTACCCAAGTATCTCTACTATGACCAACACCCGGAATATTTTGCCTTAAGGCTGAATGGCCAAAGGATTCCCAAAACGACCAGAGATTCTTACATCCATCTCTGCCTTTCCCATCCCGAGGTAGTCCGGATAGCCACGGAAAGGCTCCTGGGTTGGATACGTTTACAACCTGACAAAACCTACTTTTGCGTGACTCAGGGTGATGGTCTTGACTGGTGCCAATGTGAAAACTGCCGGAAGATGGATATCCAGCCCGGTAATTATTCTGACAGGCTGTTGCAATTTGTGAATAAATTGGCCCGGGTGGTTCAGGCAGAATTCCCTGACAAAATCCTTTTGACCGCAGCTTACTGCGGAACAGATGTAGCTCCGGTGAAGGGAAAACCGGAAAAGAATGTCTGGGTGATGTACGCACCTTACTGGGGACTGGCTCTGTCTGAGGTGCACCCTCTTACTCATCCAGTTAATGCTGAAGCCCTAGCTCAGTTTAATGCCTGGTTGAAAGTTGCGCCAGAAAACATGGCTATCTACGACTATAATTTGAACTATTGCCCTTCCTGGGACGCCATGGCTGAGAAGATTAAGTATTACGCCGATAAAGGCATCCGGGGGGTATGGTTTTGCGGCGAGCCAATGAACTTCCGGGACCTGTTTCACCATGTTGTCCGAGAAAAAATGATGAAAGACCCTAACCAGGACCCGGAAAAATTAAAGCAAGATTTTGTTCGGTCAAATTACGGTCCGGCTGCTCCCTATGTCCTTGAATATCTCACTTTGGTGAAAGAGCGATTGGAAAAAGGTTACCCCCGAGGAATTCATAACCGGCACATGCCGCTAAATTTTTATACTGATGACCAGGTAGGTGAACGCTGCCGCTTACTCTTTGAAAAAATGATTGCCGCCTGCGCCGGCCAGCCTGCTCTGGAAAAGAAATTTGTTGCGGAAAAAGAACTGTTTCTGAAGGACTGGGCGGCTGCGGAAACAAGTGAGAGAGCAAGGCTTGAATATCAGCCAACAGAACCAGAAAAGGTTCCCGGCGGTTTACGGTTTCCGGCAACTGCCTTTTCCGGAGGGAAAGGACCAGAAAAACAGTCTTGGTACTGTGAACCGCGGATAGCCATGGTGATTTACGCCGCCAAAGGACCTTATCCCAGCAGGCTGGAAACCAGTTTTTCTCTGGAGGAATCACTGGCCAGCAAACCAGCGAGACTTAAGGTTGAAGGGCAGGATGCCGACAAAGACTTACCCCCTCCTACTCCTATCCGAATAACCCTGAATGGAAGAATTATCTTTGAAGGTCCATGTGGCTTTGTTAAACGAGGCTGGTCCTGGCGGACATTTGAGATTCCTGCCGGCGTTCTTCAGGCAGGTAAGAATACACTGGAAATAGTCAACACTATGGATAGCCGCCGGCTGGATCACTACTGGTTCTCTCTGGCTGAGGCCCAACTTCTCTTTGAGCCTGAGAGAAGAAAATAAAGGAAAAAGATGCTGAGACCTGAGCAGATGACGGCTCTTACTTCACCGGTATTGCCTGCTGAAGAAACAGAGAAAAGCCGGCGTTACCTTCACCTTTTTCACCGGTGGCTACCCACTGCCTTAGCCCATTATGCAGACTGGGATGGTTGGCCGGAAACAGGCCATTTTTTTGGCGGAGCCCATTTCTATGGCTTAGAGACAGCCCTGCCCACCTTGTTAGCCGCGGTCACCCTTTCTTCTCCGGAGTACAACCCGGTTATCAGTGGAATCTCCCGGAAAAAATTGATAAGGATTTGCCGGCGAGCCCTGCGTTTTCTCTGTGTAACTCATGATACCGGTCCGGCAGGTGTTGTCCGACCTTCCCCAGGGCTCGGTCGGAAAGAGAACTGGGGTACCAAGTGGGGAGAAAAAGACCGGGGTTTTTTCCCAGAAAGCCAATGCGGCAGGACTATCGCCGAGATGGTACTGGCAGCTTTATTTCTCCGGGCTTATCTGGACGAAGAAACCTGGTTCCGGGTAGGAGTAGTTTGTGAAGATTACCTGGCCCGGTTCGGGACAATGAATCCCCGTTCCGGGGTATACGCTGATACCCAGATGGAAGAAAATGGCTGGACGGCTCTGGGATTGGTCGCTTCCTCCTTGCTGTTGGAAAAACATGAGATGTTTCCCCAGTGGCAGGAGAATGCCAAGCTCTGGCTTTTCTGTACTGCCACCTGCCCGCAGGATATGCAAAACCAGGGAATTTTCTCCGGAAAACCGGTGAATAAGCTCTGCGCCTGCCGGTTCACCACTTTGCCTGACTTCATGGTGGAAAATCACGGTTTTGTCCACCCTACTTACACCGCTAGTGCCATCATTTTTTCTGGGATGACCGCAGTCATTTATCGTCTTTTTGGTCGAAAAGAGCCAGACCATACTTACTGGCACCGAAAAGAAATCTACGACAGCTTGAAATGTCTCAGCAATGCTCAAGGTTTTCCCATGCCGATTCAAGGAATGGACTGGCCATATTTCCTTTTCATTCCACCAGTATTGCACGGATTAGCCTGTTTTCTTCTTCAGGACAGAGAAGCCAGCTGGCTGGAAGAAAAGTCACTGGTTATCTTTGAAAAAATCTTTGCCGGTAATAACTACCGTTTTATCAAAGAAGAAGTGGCGAAAAACTACTCCAGCATTCAGGACCCTTTGATTGTTAACGAACCTTACTTCGCCAACCTGACGTTCTCCTATCTGGCCGGTCGGCTTTTGAGAAAAGAAGTGAAACCAGCCTCTTTTCGGTCCTTCCAGAAACATTACCAAGGGGTGAAAACCTTTCCCTATTCCGGCTTCATTTTCCACAAGCACCGGCAAGGACAAACTTCTTTTTCCTGGCGCAACCATGTCATGGCGTTACCCTGGAACCAGGCTGGACCCTTCTTCATTGGACCGGCGACCGCCAGTCTTCTTGCTCGGGTACAAGTACGCGATTGTCCTCAGAGCATTGAAAACATACGGTTAAAGTTGTTTGAACAGCCAGACGGTTTTTCGGGGCTCATGGTGAACCAGTTATGCCAGGCCACAATTCAACAAAAGGTTTTATTCGCTTCTCTACCTGATGGCAGCCTGCTCAGTTATGAGCAATTGGTAGCGGCGGCTGAGGGTACGATAGAGAAATGGTATCAGGGCTATCTGGAGGTAGTTAACGAACATCATCCTTTGATAAAAAGGCTGGGCAAGGGCTACCGGACCATCTATCATCCTGCCGGCAAAATTAAATTTTTCGGTACTCTAGAAAAAACTCCAGAAAAAGATGTTTGGTTTCGCTGGTCTCAACTTAACTGGCTGAATCTTGATGACCGGATAGGTTTAGTTTTCTCTGGCACCGGCTCCACCATTTACCACCACCGGCATTTTTTCAAACCTTACCACACAGTCAGCGACGAACTTTTTTTAAGCCTTGAAGAACAACCTCAGGCGATTAAGAAAGGTCAGACTCTCAGCAGTTTGGTTTTGAGATTATTTCCCTTTCAGAAACACCTGGCTACTTCTAGGAGTCGTCTGGCAGTTAGTCAGGTTGGACAAGCCGTGGCAGTTTTTTCTTCTCCTTTCTTTGTTTGCGGTAACTTCTCAGAGGAAAAAGTATCCGCTTGTTTCTTCTGGAAACAAGCAGGACCTATGCCTCTTTTCCCGGGGACAACCGAGATAGAAGATAAAGGATTTTCGCTCAAGGCGGCTCTCTCTCCAGGCGAAACCTACTACGGCCAGGCAGCCGGCTGGCTAAAAGGTCCTTCTGGAATTATGGCTGAATTGACTACCACCAGCCTTTACCTAACTAACCGCCGGAGAACTGCCACCTCTGTTTTTCTCACCCTGGATAAACAACAATTTTCGGTCAATCTCCAGTCAGGAAAAACCGTTAGGTTAACCCTTAGGGAAAAATGCTGAAGACCAGAAAATGGCTGATGGGTAAGCGGTTTTCAATCAGAGCAGCCGGTTGCCTGATGCTTTTTCCGGTTGCTTTTTTCCCCTTGGCAGTCAGAGCAGAAAACCACCAATACCTAAAGCTGCAAGATGCTGGATTTGAAAATATCGTTGTCCAAGGAAATTCTTTTGGTACCTGGCTCTTTTATGGCGGTCCAGCCAGCACCCCAGAGAAAAGGCCAGAATTAGTGGCAGAAGCAGCTGAAGGCAGAACGGCCATCAAGATGAAGACAGGGTATCTCCGGCAGACACTACCGCTATCACCTGATGCCTGGAACCAGACCATCACCCTGTCTCTGAAAGCCAGGGGACAGGGAGAACTCCAGGTTTTTCTTACCTATGGAGAAGTCAGGATGGACTGGAAGGATATCCAGGACTTTTTCCCTTTAACAGAGGAATTCCTGCCTTATCACTTCAGAATGAAAGTGCCGGAAAAAGCCACTTCGGTTCAGGTAAATTTTGGTGTCAGTGGACTTTCCTGGGCGGTGGTGGATGAAATTTCTCTTACCCTGGGGACTTCCCCCTTCCTCCAAACGACTGAATTGCCTCAGACCCCTCTGCCAGGAAACATTAAACTGGTTAATATCTCTCGTTTCGCCACCTGCCGGACAAGACCCTACGGTACGCTCCTTTGGCGGTTAACTGATGGCCGGATGGGCACCGGCGCAATTCTGGAGTTTTGCCCGGAATCAAGAGTTAACATTTATGAATTCATTTATCCCCAGCCTCAGGAAATAGCCAAAATCCGCTGGTCTTTACCTTCAAGCTCTTACCGGCTTCTGGCGGATACTGAGGGGGATGGCACTTACGAAAAACAACTGGCCCTGGTTACCGGAGAAAAGCCTATCAGCCACTGGGGCCGCCAGGAATGGCCCTGGGCTGAAGCCAGTTTCTGGCCACCGTTGAAAATCTCAGGGGTGAAATTAACCAACTTTGCCCGGCGTAATTCCACCATTTTTGAATTTGAAATTTGGGCGCCGGAAAATCAGGTTAAAAAACTGGTTTCGGAAAAAGAAAAATATCTGACTGGCCTTCCGGAATTGACAAAAGGCCAGCCGGTTAACATCCCTGAGCCGCAGCAGGAAGAACAATTCTTGAAAGGAGTTCACATTGAAGCTTGGATGTGGAACCTTCCTGGTCTCCTCCAGCAGAAACCCAGGCCCAAATTGAGCCAGTGGAAGTACTTTCAAAAGATGTTAAGCGATATCAAGGGTCTGAAGGCCAATTTTGTCTGGCTTTTCCCGCCTCGGACCTGGGTGGAAACAGCCACTCCTGAAGGGAAAAAGAGAGGAGGCCAGGCCTCGGATGTGATGTGGCCCAGCCAGTGGGCCAGATACTCCTTTTCTGAGAATTTGCTTCAGGAATTCTGTGACACCATGCACCAAGAAGGCATAAAGGTTTTCACCCAATTCCGGGGCATTCAGTTGAGAGAACCAACCGAGCAGGAGAAAACTCTCTTTGCGCCGGTGGTCAACCAGTTCTATCGCAATGGTCTAGCCGGGTTAGCCAGGGAACAAGTTCTGGCTGGTGTGGACGGAGTGGCTGTCTGCGAGGACGAAGATTACTGCCGAGTTGCTTTGCTTATCTCGGCGAATGTCCAGACCAGAGAAACCTTCTTGAAAGAGACAAGTTTGAAAAATATCCCGACCGGCCTGGAAGATACAGAAGCCATGCGAAAATGGTACCTTTTTTGGTTTACTCATTATGCCCGGTCAATTCAAGAAGTCTGCCAGGCAGTCAAACAAACCAATCCCCAAGCCTTGACCGTTACCAACATTATGGCTGATGGGGCTTACAATAGCCGATTAGACTGGGGGGTGGCTTACGACATCATCGGACACACAGCTGATATAGACTATTTCGGGACAGACCCTTATTTCACCCTGGAAGAGAATGATCTTGGCCACTATCGGCCAGCGGCGATGGCAAAAAGGCTCTTGGCTGGCAACAAAAAACGACAGGCGATTGTTACGCTTAACTGTCCCTGGGCAGAAAGTATCAAGAAACACCCTCTTTTCTACCAGACCTTTCCGAAGATAGCCATGGCTGGCCAGGTTCTTTCCGCTACCATGCAAGGTGGAACAAGTTGTGCTTACTACCGACTTCAGGAATATCTTTTTTACGAGGGTTATGACCAGGCCGCCAGGCAGATTTTCTCTATGCTTGATACCCTGGCCGCCTGGGGAATGAAACAGGCTAAGATCCCGGAAATGATTGCCGTTTTAGGTTCCCGGGCCGGTCAAGACTGGTGGCAACTGAAAAAAAGATGTGAACCGCAGGTGGAAGCTTACGATACCATCCGCGGTTTTGCTTATGAGAAGGCGGTGATGGAGTTACTTTTCGTTCACGGCTACCCATTCCATTTCTATTACCAGGACCAGCCGCAAACACTACCTGACCTTTCCTCTTTTGCCCTGATTATCCTCCCTTTTCCTTACAGCCTCAACCAAACTTCTTTTGAGAAAATTAAGGCGGCAGTCCAGCGAGGCACCAAATTGCTGGTATTTGACCGGTTGGGCGAGGTTGATGAGTATGGTAACCCTTACCCAAGGCCCCTTTTGGCCGAGCTAGAAGAAAAGGGAAATTTCTTTTTCGTCAGAGAAGATATACTCAGGGAAGGTTTTTCCATAAAGCTCCAGGAAAATCTTTGTAAGAAAATAGACGCTCTCCTTGGCCAGAAAAAGAGGATATTTTTTCGGCGTTACAGCCAGGATGTGGAATTGGCTTGCCTGGAGAAGGGGGAAAAGGAAAAGTTTATCTGTCTTATCAATTGGTCAGGCCAGCCAGCTACAGTTGATGTAGGTTTACTTCTGCCAACTGGTCGTTACCAGGGTTTCTGCCGGGATGGCGAAGCAACAAAACAGGTGTTGATTGCCAGCCAGCCAATTTTTTCGGAAAAACAGCTGCGGCTTGTCCGGATCTCGCTGGCCGAGAATGAAATGGTTGTTTTCTACTTCTTTCCGGAGGAGAAAAAATGAGAGATCTCTTTGATAGACGAAGTGGGAAAAACTTGCTGGTTGTCTGGGGGACCTTGCTTTTTCTCTCTAGGTTACCTCTAAACGCTAGCCAGGAAAATCTCTTGAAGAATCCTGGCTTTGAGATTTCTGGAGCGGATGGCATCCCGGCTTTCTGGGAGAGAGAGTATAACCAGTTACTCTCTGGACCTTTTTTTCTTTCGCCGCAGGCCTATGAAGGTCGGCATGCAGTTTGTTTAATGACAGAAGATTGGACCCTTGACCGACCTCAGTTTCTCACCCAGATAGTAAAACTGCCCCAGTCAAGCAAGGCCGTCCGTCTTTCAGCCCAAGCAAAAGGACAGGGATTGTTCAGATTGTCTCTGCAATTTCTTCGGGGTAAAGAATTCCTGAAGGTGCACACTGTGAACGAATACTTCGGTCAGTACCAGGTGCCGGAAGAGACCGATAAAGTTTATGGACTTGGCCCGGAATATACCGAGTATATTCTGGAAGCTGTCGTTCCGGAAGGCGCCGACGGAGTAAGAGTGAGGCTAGGCAATACCATTGGGGCGCTTAATCTGGCCAATGTTTGGGGAAGTGTCTGGATTGACAAGGTCAGTCTGACCATTCCGGGAAAACTGGAGCCGAAAAATCACTCTCCGGTGGAGATTGATCTGCCTTTTCTTCAGAAGAGAAAAGCAATTATTAAGAAGGCGGGGGTGCCACCTGGATTCCGGGATATTGCCCCTTATTGCCTAATTGTCACCGACCCGCCTTCTTTCAACACCGGCGGCTTGGTTGATGGCGAGGAAGGCCTGCCCGGCCCTCAGTTTACCTGGCGGTTTGAACTATTAGGTGGTACCGAACGATATCCAGTTGTCACGTTTTTTTTCCCCGAGAGAATTCCAGTAAGTTCTGTTTACCTCCACCTTCTTGGCAATTTGGAAAGATTTCTGGTGCGAATTGATACTTCCGGGAGAGGCGAATTTCAGGAAATTCTGGCTGATGTCCGCGGCTTAACCGGGATTAACCAATGGCTGAAACTGGACTGGGAAGAGAAAGAAGTGGCAGGAATTCGTCTCCAGGCAATAGAAGGGCAACTCCGGAGTTACCGGGCTACTTGTCCTTTCTTTGACGAAGTGAAGATTCTGGCGCGAGAAGAAAAGGTGAAGCCTTTCCTGAACACCCTGGTGAACAAAGCGGTCTTTGCCAGGCGAGACTCTCCTCGGCCGGTTATACCTACCCTGGTATTAACTGGTTCTTCAGCGCCAAAACCAGGTCAGAAAAAAGGACAACGTTTCCGGAAAATGCTCACAGTGGATTTATGGATGTTTGGAATTAACTTGAAGAAAGATACCAA
>JAMWDF010000077.1 GCA_023818865.1 Candidatus Omnitrophota bacterium | reverse complement strand
ATAAAATATACATCACGCAGCTTTTTAAGTCAAGAGTGAATGATGAACCAGCCCGAGGGAGAAAAGCGTCAGAAGATTCTAGTAGTTATCCCGGCTTTAAACGAGGCTTTAACCATTTCTAAGGTAATTGCCGGTGTGAAGGATTCTTTGCCAGAGGTAGACATTTTAGTGGTTGATGATGGTTCAACTGATGAGACTGCCAAACTTGCTAAAACCGCCGGAGCCAGAGTTTTGCAACACCCTTTCAACCTCGGGGTAGGTTCTGCCTTGCAGACCGGGTTTAAGTATGCTGGCAAAGAAGGTTATACCTTAGTTATTCAACTTGATGCTGATGGTCAGCATGACCCGGTTTACCTGCCTAAGTTTATCCAGACATTGAAGGAAAGTGGAGCTGACTTAGTGATTGGCTCTCGGTTTCTTGGAGGAGAGTTTTCTCCTATTTCATTTAGCCGGCTATTCGGGATAAAAATTTTCTCCGGTCTTATCTATCTGGCTACCGGTCAGAGAATCACTGACCCAACCTCCGGGTATCGGGGCTTAACTGCTCGGCTGCTGAACTTTTTTTCTTCGGACCTTTTCCCTCAGGATTTTCCTGATGCTGATTTGATTATTACTGTCCTGAGAAGTGGCTTTAAGATCAAAGAAATTCCAGTGGTGATGAAACCTCGTCTGACTGGCTTATCTCTCCACCGGGGACTAAGACCGCTCTACTATATTTACAAGATGTTTCTTTCTATTTTCGTCACTCTCTTTCGTCCGCCCAAAGAAGTTCCCTAAAGGAGGCTGCTTTATGACTTTAAGACAGAAGGTATTCACCATTGTGGCGAGCGTAGGAATTATAATAACCATAGTGGAACTAGTCAGACGGAGAAGATTGGCAGAAGAATACTCTTTTCTCTGGATAGTGACCGGACTGTTGTTGCTGGTATTAAGCGTGAGGTTTGATTTCCTTGTTTCCTTGAGCCGCTTTATCGGCGCTGAGGTGCCCACCAACAGCCTTTTTATCTTCGCTTTGATTTTCCTGGTGCTTCTTTGCCTTCACTTCTCTCTGAAATTCTCCCAGATGACTAACCAGATTAAGAATTTGGCTCAGGAACTTTCATTAATCCAGATGAAGATAGAGGAGAAGCAGGAATCAGGAAACAAGGAGAAAAGTGGGTAAGTCCAGACGAATTTGCTTGGTGGTTGACTACTATCTGCCTCGGATCGGCGGAGGGGAAGTTTATGTTTCGGGTCTGGCAGAAGAACTTGTTCGTAGAGGCCACAGCTGCGTAGTAGTTACCTCCAGGTTCAACCGTAACTTGCCGATAAGCGAGAGAATAAACGGTGTCCGAGTAGTCCGGGTCTCTCTGCCTGGTGATTCTCGTCTGTGGTTTCTGCTTTTTTCTTTGCCTGTGATTGTCAGGGAGGCAAGAAAAAGTGACCTGGTGCAGGGGGCTGGCTATGGAGGAGCATTGCCGAGTTTTCTGGGCGCTTTTTTCGCCAGGAAACCTTGCTGCCTTATAGTTTATGAATTTATGGGTGGGTTATGGAGAAATCTTGGAGTTAACCAGGTGAAAGCCGTCTTTTATCAGATAACAGAGAAACTGATTGTTTCCTTGCCGGTGGAATACTTCTTGGCTCTTTCCAGATACACGAGAAACTGCTTGCGCTTCCTGGGAGTGTCAGATAAAAAACTTGAGGTGGCTTACGGAGGAATGGATGAGACCTTGAGGCAGAAAAAAGATTGCCTGATTAAAAGACCGAAAAAAGACTTCCCCGAAGACTGCTTTGTTTTTCTCTGTTATGGCAGAGCAGGTGTTAGCAAAGGGATAGAATTATTTGCCCAGGCTGCATTCTTTATTCTTCAGAAAGTACCAAAGGCAAGATTTATCTTCATTGCTACCCGGGAACATCCGCGAATTTGGCAAAAGTTACTCCTGGCTTTGAGGAGACTGCCAAAAGAAACTTACCAGTTTTTCCCTGGTCAGGTAAGGGAAAAAGTTCTTGAGTGGATTCGGCAGACTAACTGCGTGGTGGTTCCTTCTCTCTCTGAAGGCTTCGGCTTTGCCGCTCTGGAAGCTTGCTTTCTGGGCCAGGGGGTGGTCGCGACTGACGCTGGTTCTCTACCAGAGGTTATCTGCGGAAAGCATATTCTGGTCAAACCAGGGTCAGTTAAGGCTCTGGTAGATGGGTGTATTAAGGCCACCAGGGGCGAATGGCAACAATCTCCCTGGAAGGAATTCTCTTGGTCACAAACTGCTAGCGTGGTCGAAAGGGTTTACCAGGAGGTGTTGGAAAAATGGAAGTAATCCAGTGCCTTTTTTGCGGACATGAGAAATTGGTGAGACGCTATTCTGGGATTTATGACCGGTTACATATGAGCCAGGCTCGTTATGAAATATGGCAATGTTGTCTTTGCCGGTCTTTTCGGGTTCACCCGTTGCCTTCGCCAGAAGAAATTCCTTCGCTTTATCCTGAAGCATATGCTTTTAAGAAACAAATCGGCCATAAATTCAGACAGCTGTGGAACAATCTTGAGTGGCAAATTTTTTACAGTCCGGTCCTGGGGAGCTGTGTCAAATTAATTAGCCAAGAGACCGGCTTAAAAAAAGGGAAGATTTTGGATGTCGGTTGCGGGAGTGGTCTTCGGCTGTTGAAGTTTCGTCAGGCTGGTTTTGAACCAGAGGGAATAGACTTTTCAGAAGAAGATGTGAAATACGTCAAAGAGCGATTGGGATTAAAGGTAAGAGCCGCTGATGTGGAAAAGGAGGATTTACCTCCGGCTGAATATGACCTTATCATTGCTTACTGGCTGTTAGAACATGTTAGAGAACCAGAAGTCTTAGTCAGAAAGACCTATGCAGCTTTAAAGCCGGGTGGCTGGGTAGCTTTGGGTATCCCTCTGGCTGATAGCCTGGTAGCCAGTCTTTTTTCTGGCCGCTGGAGCCAAGTGAAAGAAGCTCCCAGGCACCTGGGAATTCCCAGCCGGAAAGGGATGAAAATTCTTCTGGCCAAAGTTGGTTTTTCTTCCATCAGCTATCAACCAGTATCTTCGTTGGAATTGGCTGTTGATATTGCTCTTTCACTCTGGCCAGCTGGAAACTTCGTCCTTACCCAGAAGAAATGGGGTGTCCTTCACCGACTTTTTACCGGCTGGCTCACCCTGCTCAGTTTACCGCCAATAGCCCTGATCAAAACTTTATCTTTTCCGCAAAGTTTAACTGTCTTTTTTGGTCAGAAGCCTCATACCTGAAATGGGAAAAAAGTCGCTTCAGATTGATCGGCTGGATTGGTCCTGGAAAAGAACCTTTCTCTTGGCCTTTAGCCTTCTGGTGGCTGGCTTTTTGCTTTACCGGCCTTCTCTGCATGGTCCGTTTATCTTTGATGACTATTATTCTATCCTGACCAATAGGGCAATCCAGCTTTTTAACCTTAAATCCATCTGGAATTTTACTCGGAGCCGGTTCTTGACTTACCTGACTTTCGCGTTAAACTGGCACATTTCTGCCGAGAAAACTTTTTCTTATCACCTTTTTAACACCTGTCTCCATCTGGTGAATACTTTGCTTGTCTGGCTCCTGGTCTACCTTCTTGTTCGTCAAGGACGGTCCTTGACGGGGGTGTCTTTTACTGCTGCGCTAGTCTTCCTGGTTCATCCAGTACAGACTCAGGCTGTGAGTTACATTGTCCAGCGAGCCACCAGTTTAGCCACTTTTTTTTATATTTTAGCCACGATTTTTTTCCTGAAATACCGGCAGAGTAAAGGGAAAAAAACATGGTGGTACCTGGCTGCGTTTATCACCACTGTTACCGGAATGTTCACCAAAGAAATTTTCTTCACTCTGCCGCTCATGCTGCTGGTAATGGACCGAATGTTTTTCCCAGAAATTGAAAGGAGAACAAGATTGAAGCACCATTTCCTTTTCCTTCTTACCATGCTGGTAATTCCTGGGCTGTTGGCTTCAGCGAAAAGAAACATTAACCTGGGGGAATTGGCTCGGCTGGCTGAACCGGCTGGAGTAATTTCACCATTTCACTACTTTTTCACTCAGTTGAGAGTCATGGTTACCTACCTCCGATTGCTGATTTTTCCGTTAAACCAAAGGCTGGATTACCAGTACACTTTATTTCACAGTTTTTTTCACCTACCGATAATCGCCAGTTTTCTCTTGCTCTTGATTATTGCTTTTTTGGCGACGGCTGCATGGCAGAAGGGGGAAAGGCTGGCAGTTTTTGGCGTAATCTGGTTTTTTCTGGCCCTGAGTGTTGAGTCTAGCTTCATCCCTATTGCTGACCTCATTTTTGAGCACCGACTTTATCTTCCGGTAGTAGGTTATGCCCTGGTGATAACCGGAGGATTCTGGTGGTGCCAGAAACATGGATTAAAAAGATTGGCTTTGGCAGCGATCAGTCTGTTAGTGATTGGTTACTCTTTGGCTAGCTACCAACGAAATTGCCTTTGGGCTGATGACCTTAGCCTCTGGTTAGATACCGCCTCCAAAAGTCCTAACAAACCCCGGGTGCTGAATAATTTGGCCGCGGTATACAATAATCGCGGGCGTTACCGTCAAGCCATCTCTGTTGTTACCAGAGGCATTTTTTACGGTCCTCGTTTTTACCCTCTTTACCTCAATCGCGGCCGGGCTTTTATGGAAACAGGTAATCTTCAAGCAGCCCTGAAGGATTTTCTCACTGCTTTGAAGATTAATCCAGATACCGCCGACGTTCACATAAATGTTGCTGCTCTGTACGCCCAACTGAATGACTACCAGAAAGCATTATTTCATCACAGAAAGTCAATAGAACTTCTTCCGGACAGTGCAGCCGCTTATAACAACCGGGCTTCTACTTACACCAGGATGGGGCAGTATGAGCTGGCAATCGCTGATTGTGAGAAAGCCCTAAGTTTGAATCCCCGCCTGCCTGAAGCCTATTTTAACTTGGGTAGTGCTTGGGAAGAGAAAGGGAACAAAGAGAAGGCGATTAAGTTTTATACTAAAGCCATTGAACTGAAGCCTGACTACTTTGACGCCTACACCAACCGGGCTACTACCTACCGGTTTCTGGGCGAAATAGAGAAAGCAATTGAAGATTTTACCCGAGCGATTTCCCTTCAACCGGATAACGCCGGTCCTTATAACAACCGGGGTAACATCTACCTGGAAAAAAAGGAATATGATAAAGCAATTGCTGATTATAATGCGGCTCTGAAAATAGACCCAGGCCATTCCGTGGCCCATTTCAACCGAGCCGTGGCTTATTTTAATCTGAGGAATTATCAGCAGGCAAGGGAAGATGTGCGGAAAGCCCAGGAACTTGGCTTAAGAGTGCCGGCTGACTTCCTTCAGTTGCTCTCCTCTGTCAAGGACCGTCCTTGACAGAAATGGCTTGGCGGAGAAGCCTAATTACATCCAGGATGGTAACGGTGTTATCGCCATCCAGATCTGCCACCGCTGGTTTGGCGATATCAATTCCCAGACTCATCCGCAGGCAGAGCATTACATCCAGGATATCAATCACTCCATCGCCATTTATGTCAGACTTGCCGTTCCAAAGAACAGGCACCGGAGTTAACTTATCTGCGGTATCAAGCGTGACCTTGGGTGACAACTGTCCCCAGAACCAGAGGGAGCCGTCTGTCTTCACAGCCAAGGTAGCGGTTTCCGCGGTGGAAACAGAAACCCAGTTTGTTGCCTCGCCGACTTTGACCGGTGTCAGCCGGTCAGTGGTAGAACCATCCCCCAGCTTTCCGTAAGCATTGTGTCCCCAGGTCCAGATAGTCCCGTCCTTCTTCAGGGCAGCGCTGTGGCTTTCACCAGCACTGATGGCAATCCAATCGCCAGTGAGACTAACAGGCACCGGGTAAGGTCGGTCAACCGTTGTTCCATCGCCTAACTGACCATACCAGTTAGAACCCCAGGCCCACAAACTCCCGTTTGCCTTCAGAGCCAAAGAGTAATTGGCACCGGCAGAGACCGCCACCCAATCAGTATCAAACCCAACCCGCACCGGAACCAGCCGGTCAAGGTAGGTACCATCACCTAGTTGTCCACTGCTATTGTCTCCCCAAGTCCAGAGACTGCCATCGGTCTTCAGCGCAACCGTGTGCTTTCCGCCGCAGGATACAGTCTTCCAGTTAACCGCATTTCCAATCTTTATCGGCACAGACGAGTTTAAAGTCGTTCCATCGCCTAACTGGCCATAAGTATTGTCACCCCAGGTCCAAAGGGTTCCATCGCTTCTGATAGCCGCGCTATGTTTCCTACCAGCAGAAATAGTCTGCCAGGTCTGGCTGTTGATAAGTACCGGCTCTTGGCGATTGATTGTGCTTCCATCACCTAACTGGCCACTGGTATTCTCTCCCCAAGCCCAGAGTTTCCCATCAGAAGAGATAGCCAGGGTATGACTATTCCCTAAGGACATCTGACTCCATTTTCTGTCTCCAGGCAGTGGCACTGGCTCGTTCTTGCTGGCGGTGCTTCCGTCCCCTAACTGGCCAGCTTGGTTTTCTCCCCAGACCCAGAGACTGCCATCGGTCTTCAAACCAGCCGCATAGCTGCCCCCACCTTTCATACTTCGCCAATCAGTCGCCGTACCCACCTGAACAGGGGTACTCTTGTTGCTTTGCGTCCCATCACCTAGCTGGCCATAAGCATTACTTCCCCAGGCCCAGAGGGTGCCGTTGGCTCCGTCATAGCGCAGACCGAGAGAGTGTTGACCACCGGCGGCAATGGAAACCCAGTCATTTTGCAACCCTACCCGGTTGGGGAATTTATTCATAGTCTCGCTGTTAACCTCATCGGAAACACCCAACTGACCATAGGTATTATTGCCCCAGGCCCAGAGCGAACCATCTTTCTTGATGGCCAGGGTATGGGCCCAACCGGCTTCTACCGTCTGCCAGGAGGTATCACTGTTGACCTGAGTGGGCGAAGAAGCTGGCAGAACAGTACCATTGCCTAACTGTCCGTAATCATTTGCCCCCCAGGTATACATTAGTCCATTGCTCTTAATCGCTGCTGAATGGTACCAGCCGGCAGAAATTTTGCTCCAGTTGGTTTCAATACCTATTTTCACCGGCCGAGAGAAGTTGTCAGGCGTACTCTGCCGACCCAATTGGCCATAAGCATTATTTCCCCAGGAATATAATGTTCCATCGCTCTTCAGAGCCAGAGTATGGAACCAGCCGCAGGCAATCGCCACCCAGTTATTGTCTGTTCCGATTCTTACCGGTGAGTAACGCGTAACAGTGGTGCCATCCCCTAACTGACCGTAACTATTCTGTCCCCACGCCCAGAGAGAACCGTCAGCCTTAAGGGCCATCGTGTGGGCTGAACCAGCGGCCACTGCTACCCAATCATTGTCTAAGCCAATTTGCACCGGAGAAAGTCTGGTAGACGCTGTGCCGTCACCTAACTGACCATAGTTGTTAACGCCCCATGCCCAAAGGGTACCGGCTGTTTTAATCGCTAAGGAATGAGAGTGCCCAGCGGCTACCATAGTCCAGTCAGTGGCAATACCAAGGCGAACAGGTACCAGAGCGTCATTGGTCGTCCCATCACCTAACTGTCCGTTATTATTTCTTCCCCAGGCCCAGAGGCTGCCATCCCGTTTGATGCCGAGAGAATGGAACTGGCCGGCGGCGATCTTACCCGGAGCGAAACTTGACGGACCTTCTGCCACCGAAACAATCACATTCACTGTTTCGGTTTCGGTGTAAGAATCGTCGTTAATCCTAATGGTGGCATTATAAGTTAGTCCGGGAACAAGACCAGTCCGGTTGACTGTGACACTAACTTGAACCGGACTACTGCTGACAAAACCATTTTCGGGGACAAGGCTGGTAATCCAGTCACTCCCCTGTTGGTAGATAATAGTAGAAAGCCAAGCCACCGAACCAGTTCCAGCATTACCCAGGTTGAAACTCATGGTATTAGTGGCTGTACCAAAATTCAGAGTAGCCGGGTTCACTGTCAAATTAGGTGTAACGACCAGCCGCACCGGGATGATAATCTCTTGGCTATTAGCCGCTACTTTGAGACTTCCGTTGTAGGTGCCCACGGCTAATCCCTGGCGGTTGACTTCAATGACTACAGTATCTGTCTCAGTGGTAGCCGTCCCAGAATTAGGATTAATACTGGTAATCCACGGTGAATCTGAGTTATTGGTAACCGTCCAATTCAAGACCCCGCCACCGGTGTTCTTGATGCTCAACTGAAGAGAAGTCAAACTAGCTCCAAAATCCAAAGTGTCAGGGCTGACAAAAAGTTCCGGATTAGCCACCTTCATCGTAACAATGACTGCGGTGTTGTTGACATTACTGGTTACCGGGATAGTGGCGGTATAGTTACCGGCAGCCAATCCATTTCTGGAAACAGTTACTGTAACGATGACTGAATTCCCTCCGGCCAAGACCCCATTACTCGGCATAGCACTTAATATCCAGTCAGAACCTTGCTGATAAGAAGGAGTGCCCAGACTCCAGTTAAGCGAACCTATGCCGGTATTGGAAACAGTGAAGGTTAAAGTTCCAGTAGTAAACCCGAAGTCAAGATTATCTGGCGCCACAGTCATTGCCGGACCCACCACGCGCAACTGGCTACCAAGGAGATATTCGCCAGAAAGATGCTGGGTTCCAGTAGCCGTGACAAACTTTAATCCTTCCCCAGTTGGACTGGAACAGACAGACCGGATTTCCGCTCGTAAACTGTTGCCCAGGGTCGCCACTGAGCTTCCTTTAAGGACAATAAAGAAATAGGTGCCAGGTGTGTCCGGAATCAAGGTGTTGGAATTGTTACCAAAGGTCATTCGCACCCGGTTGCCGCCAATCCAGGTAATACTGGTGGGCGCAACAAACGTGTCAAACTGGCTGGAAAAGACACCGTTTCCGGTATCTCGGTAAAGCGCCACGCCGCTATCGTTGGTAATACCTAAGGCAGCCAAGTCAGAAGTAACATTTGTTCCGGTGAAATAAACATTGACTTCCTTGAGATAATTGTTTTCCGCAGGAGTGTTATCGTAAGCGTGAATCCTAATAATCGGTTTTTGCTCTGAGCGGGAGATGGTGTCATTTCCCGGCACCAGGTCAGTGAGGAAGACAGGCAACCGGCCGGTGATAGAGTTGGTGGTCAGGTTGGTATCTCCGTAAGAAATGCCGTTGGAGAAGGTGAGCGCGTTGGCTGGCAGAGAGAAACTAAAAGCGTCTTTGTACTTCATATTTTCTCCTGTCCGGAAAGCAATGAAGTACCTTGGTCCATTCTGGTTGTAGCTAGTTGGTAATGGTTCCGGAGTGATCAGGCAAAGGTCAAGGTAGCGGCCGACAATACTTCTGCCCCGGCCAAGAAAGTAAATGCCTTCTCCATTTTCTGGTGGTGAAGCAGGGTCATACTGACCGTTGATATTGCCATCACGGTAAGCAAAACCAAATTCTGCCGAAGAAACCAGAACTCCTTTTGTTCCTGCCACGATACTGCCAGCCAGGACTAATTCGCCGTTATCATAAGTGTTATCGCCATCGTTATCAATCCATAAAGCATCTCCAGCGCTCCAGATACCGTTGCCGTCAAAATCGTACCAGCACACCTTATCAGTATCCTTAAACAAGGTTAACTGAGCCCCCTCTCCAGCCGCTTGACCAACGATCCGGTTAGTAGTGTCAGACTGCCAACCAATGGACACCAGTGGAATTAAGGTGTCAGTGCTGGAGTTAAACAGCCCGTCTCCGTCATCTCTCCAGAGTGAGATTCCGCTGGTGTTGGTAGGGGTAATCGGAGCTAAAGCCTGGTCCGGAGTGGGCACTGAAGGAGAAACTGGATTAAAGTACAACCTGACACTAGTTAGGGTGGTAGAAGCCGCCAGGTCACAAACATTGAAACCAATAGCCGGAATTGGGTCGCTGGTCGC
>JAMWDF010000076.1 GCA_023818865.1 Candidatus Omnitrophota bacterium | reverse complement strand
TTAATGAAGAAATACACATCTCTTCAGTTTAAGGGCACCTTTGATTTTACAGAAAATGTTTCTCTCTTTTTCAACCTGAAGAAATACTATGATTTTGTTTACGATGTTTCCGGCGAGTACAAGAATGGTTCTTCAACCACAGCCACCAACACAGGCAACCTCTGGCTTCGGGAGGTTTTTCTTGATTATAAGCAAGAACCTCTTTTCATCAGAGCCGGCCGACAGCAAGTAGTTTGGGGAACGGCTGATGGCGTAAGAATTTTGGACTGCATTAACCCGGCTGACAACCGTTATGCCACTTTGGATGACGCTGCCGAATACAGAATCCCTTTGTGGATGCTGCGGTTAGAATTAAGTCCGATTACTGATGGGAATTTGCAGTTTCTCTTGATACCAGACCATGAGCCGAACTTTAACGCTGGCTTTGGCGATGTTCTTGTCTACCGGGTGGCTAACCGGCCGCCTCCTGTGCTGCCACCTTGGGTTACTTACCAGATAGTGGATAACCTGCCGGCTGACGGTTTTGATGACCCTGACCTGGCGGTCAGATGGCAACAAGTGATCGCTGGCTGGGAGTATACCTTAAACTATAAGTATGGCCGGGAATTCTATCCTAGTGTTACTGTCAGACAGATTCCTTTCCCGCCCCCGGTTCCTCCCAATCCCTGGACACTTTCTCTGACCAAGAACTATCAGCGGGTTCAGGTGATCGGTGCTTCTTTTACCAAGGCGGTCAATACTGGTCGGCTGGCTGGTCTGACCATCCGAGGAGAATGCACTTACACCTTGGATAAACCTTATCCCATCGGCACAGATAACAATGCTACCGGCAACACCACTCAGAATACATTTGCCTATGTTCTTGGTCTGGACAAATATCTTTTCACCGATCTTCAGACCAGTATCCAGTTTGTCCAGTTTATTAATCCGCATAGCCGGGTAGGGGCCAATGATATCCTCCATCCGGCAACCCTGGCTCCTATCAAGAAAGTAGAGAGCCTGGCGACTATAAAACTGGCTAAGGATTTTCTTAATGAGAGGCTAAAGCCAGAAGTCCTGGCGATCTGGGGCTGTCATGGAGACTGGCGGGTTAGTCCGAAGGTCAGTTATGAGGTGAATGACTACCTGACTGTCTATACTGGTGTTCATTATTTCGCTGGCCGCAATAACACTCTCTTCGGAGAATTTGAGCAATCAAGCCTGGTCTTTGCTGGCGCTAATCTGGCTTTTTGAGAGAAAGAGCTTGGTGGTCTAAAATAGACAGGAAAAAGGAGAAAGGATGGCGCCGGTCAAATTTCGGGTGGTGAATGGGAAAAATGGCCTTTGCAGAATTACTGTGACTAAAGAGCCGGAGAAGAAATCCGGATTAGAACGGTATGGCTTCCTTGAGAAAAACTGGGCAAGACTGAGGCTTGAAGATAGCCCCAGATTAAGGATTATCAGAAAAGGTAACCGGTTTTTAGTTAAGGACGTTGCCGGCAGAAGGCTTATTTCCGGGCAGGTTGAACGGCTGGGCGCTGAAGGGTACAAGTTTATTTTTCCGTTGGCGAGGGAAGAAGTTCTTTATGGATTGGGTGACATCGGCCGAAACCAGATTGACCGGAAAGGAATGAAAGGGGAGATGTGGATTAGAAATGTCACTCAGTATATTCCTATTCCCTTTCTGATGAGCCCTCAGGGTTACGGTCTCTTTGTTAACACTACCTTTCGCCATACCTGGGATATTGGTCACACTGACCCGGAAAAGCTCCAGATTTTTTTGCCTCATGGGCCAGCGGACATCTTTATTTTCTTTGGCCGGGAGCTAAAAAGTATTCTCTCTGGTTATACCGCGTTGACCGGTCGGCCTTGCCTACCGCCTCTCTGGTCCTTTGGCCTCTGGTTTATCTGCCGCACCCAGGCTAATGATTTTGAGGTTATCAGCGATGCGGTGAAATTCCGGGAGAGAGAGATTCCTTGTGACATCATCGGTTTGGAGCCTGGCTGGATGGAGAAGGAGTACGACTATTCAGTAGAAAAACGCTGGCACCCAGTCCGATTTCCTTTCCCCTCTTACGCGCCTAATGGTCCCCATACTTTTCTTTCTGCTTTGAAGCGCCTTGGCTACAAAGTGGAGCTCTGGTTGTGTAACGACTATGACCTTTCCTCCCAGGCAGAAAAAAACTGTCATTCTGACCGGGATAAATCAGATTTTTTTAGCGAAGATGAGGCCGAAAAAGACCACCATTTTACCGCGCCGGTAGTAATGGATAAGCTCACCAAGCCTGACCAACCCTGGTTTGATCATCTCAAGAAATTTGTAGATCAGGGAGTTGATTTCTTCAAACAGGATGGGGCTCTTCAGGTATGTGAGCATCCGGATAGGCTCTGGGCTAATGGGATGAGGGACATAGAGATGCACAACCTTTATCCTCTTGTTTACAGCCAGCAAATGTACCAAGGATTCAAAGAGTACACCGGCCGGCGCCCTTGCTGTTTCACTCCAGCTGGCTGGGCAGGTCTGCAGAGATACACCGGTACCTGGACCGGGGATACCGGGGGTGGGCCTAAGACTTTGGTGGCCTGTCTCAACCTGGCTCTCTCTGGCCATGGACTGGTTACCTGTGATATGGAAACGACTACGAAAGAAGGAATCCATTACGGATTTTTGCTCCCCTGGGCCCAGGTGAATTCCTGGAATTACTTCCGCCATCCCTGGCTTTTAGGTGACCAGTTATACCCAATTTTTTGTGATTATGCTCGGTTACGCAGTCAACTGGTTCCTTACATCTACACTTATGCTTACCAGGCCCATCTCACTGGAGTGCCTATTTTAAGACCTTTACCCTTGGAGTTTCCGAAAATGCCTGAGATTGCTAAGTGCCTCAACAGTTTTTTTCTTGGTCGGGAATTACTGGTAACTGCTTTTTCTCAGGAGATATATCTCCCGCCAGGCCGATGGGTTGATTTCTGGACAGGAGAGACCTATTCTGGGCCTCTCAGTTTCACCTACCAGCCTCCAGTCAACCGAGGCGGCGGACTATTTCTTCGGGAAAATTCTATCCTCCCTTTAGGCCCGATTAGTCAGTATGTTGGCCAATCACTGGAGGAAAAATACACTATCTATATCAGTCTTAATCCTGAAAGCCAGGCAGAGTTTCGCCTGTATCAAGACGATGGAACCACTTTTGACTATCAGAAGGGAAAATACTCAATCAGGCATTTTCAGGCCAGTTTCACCAAAAAGGAAGGCCATCTGGAGATACCGGACATCCAGACAGAAAAGATTTATTTGATGCTGCCAGAAAAACCTCACCGGATTCTGATAAATGGTCAACCGGCCAACTACCATTGGGACAAAGAAAATCTCCTGGCTACCCTACTTGGTTAATAACCCTTTTGGCTTGCTTCTGCCACCTTTCCGCAAAAGAAATGGTCCTGTTCATCATTCTTACTGCTGGCACCGGGTAACACCCGATGGCCGTCTCAGCAGAAAGCATAACATAGTCAGTTCCGTCCAAGACAGCGTTAGCGATGTCACTGACCTCGGCCCGGGTGGGCAGTGGGTGCTCCACCATATGCTCCAGCATCTGGGTAGCCGTGATCACCGGTTTATTCTTCTCCTGGCAAAACGCTATGATTTCTTTCTGGATTAGCGGCACCTCTTCAATCGGCACGGAAACCCCCAGGTCCCCTCGCGCAATCATAATCCCATCAGCCACCGCAATAATTTCTCTGAGGTTATTGATGCCTTCCCGGTTTTCAATCTTAGCAATCACTGGAATTTTATGACCACAGGTTTCTTTTACCGCCTCCACGTCATCTCTTGACCGGACAAAGGACTGAGCCAGCCAATCAAAGCTATGTTTTACGGCAAAAGCGATATCCCCGGCGTCTTTTCGGGAAATCCTGGGAAAACAGAGTTTCGCCCCAGGGGCATTTATCCCTTTTCTTTCTTTTACCTTTCCCCCTTCTATTACCCGGACCTTCAGCCCTTTTTCATCCAGGCCGAGCACTTTCAAGTGGATGAGCCCATCATCAATGAAAACAAATTTGGCTGAGGCCAAATCGGCCAGAGCGCCGTTATAATCTACGGAAACAAACCAGTCTTCTTCTGTCTCTTTTTTCACCAGATAGTAAATTTTCCCCGGGGAAAGGTTTCTTTCTCCTTGAGGCGGTAGTTTACCCACCCTTAACCTTGGTCCTTCCAAGTCCCCCAGGATCTTTACTCGCCGGCGGTACTTCTTATTTACTGTTCTTACCAGGGCGAGCCTGGTTAAATGTTCCTTGGAGCACCCATGGGAGAAATTAAGCCGCACCATATCCATCCCGGCTAACATCATTTTCCGGATCACCCTTTCGCTGGAACTAGCCGGGCCGAGGGTACAGATGATCTTGGTTCGGGGGAGATACCTGATGGTCATTATTCCATGAGTCCGTGGTCGGCGAAACTGTAATAAACGTCGTCGCCAATAATGATATGGTCCAGCACCCGAACGCCTAGGATTCTGCCGGCTTCTATTAAAGAGCGAGTAAATTCCTTATCTTCAGGACTGGGCGAGGGGTTACCACTGGGATGGTTATGAACGCAGATAATGGCTACGGCTCTCTTTTCCAAAGCCACTTGGAAAATTTCTCTGAGAAGGGGATGAGCCTGGTTTACCGTCCCCTGTTCTATCTCAATATCCTCCCGTAACTGGTTTCGGGAGTTTAACAAGAGCACCCGAAAAATTTCATACTTCAGGTCTCGCATTCTTACCCCGAGCAGGCCAAAGACCTCCCGGGCCGAAGAAATCTTTTCCCGGACCCCACTTTCTTCCGCCGCTAGTCGCCGGCCGATTTCTAAAGCGGCCTTAATCTGACATATTTTCGCCTGCCCCAGTCCTTTAATTCTTAACCATTCCTGAAGGCTGGTGTGACTCATATCCCGAAAAGACCCGAACTTCTCCCGGATTCTTCTGGCCAGGTCCATAGCGCTTATACCCCGGGTTCCAGTCCGTAATAAAATCGCCAAGAGTTCAGTGTTAGACAGTCGGTGTTCTCCTTCTCGCCAGAGTTTTTCTCTTGGTCTTTCATCTTCCGGCCAGTGACTAAGGTTCAGATTGGCTGAAGGGTTCTTGTTCGTTTCCATTTCCTCTAAGCCAGGAGTGCGGAAATAATGCCGACAAGAAAAATACCATCATAGACGCCGGCCCCACCAATACTCATTACCCCTGGGTAATTACCCAGATGAGGCAGGTTCAACAAATCCGCTCCGATCAGAACGCCGAGAACCCCAGAGATATAAGCCACTGGAATTTTGTTACCCGGAGAAAAAATAAAAGCGAGAAACACCGCCACCAACGGGGGAATGAAGGCTGGAATGGTCACCCCCATCCCTGGCACTACCCGGGAAAGATGGAAGCACACCAGACTGGAGATGACGGTAGCGAAAAAAGTAGGCAAGGATGGGGCTCTGGGCAGGAGATAAAGACAGAGCAGTAGAGGAATTATCGCTCCCCCAAGATTAATCGCAATCACCTGTTGCTGGCTCATCTGGGGCATCCGGAAAGGGACCAGGAGGGAGAAAATCTCTGGGGGTAAAGGACGCCAGGTGTTTACCTCTTTGACTACCAGAGGAATGTTAACCGCGCTGCCTAAAAGAGAAACCAGAATGATGAAAAAGGCAACTGTTGGTGAAAGACCAATCTTGGAAAGGGCCAACCGGAAGATCTCTATTTGCACCAGAAAGAAGAAAAAAGGGAGGAATAACAGGAGGAGAAAGAACAAAAGGAGCGAAAACGGAATGAAAATCATCATCCCTCCTGATAGTCCTACTTACCCAGACTGGCTGAATTCTCTTTATAAACTCCGAGCGGGAAATATTTCACCATTTCTTGGCCGATCCACTTCATCGCTTGTTCCGGAGTCATCTTCCAGTTGGTCGGGCAACTGGCCAGTACTTCCACCAGAGAGAACCCTCTTTCTTCCAGCTGACAATTAAACGCCTTCCTCAAAGCGCTTTTTGTCTTAATGATTCCTGGGATAGAATCAACTGCTACCCGTTCCAGAAAACTCACCCCGTCTAAAGTGGCTAGGAGTTCACAAATCCTAATGGGATAGCCGTGCACCTGAGGGTTTCTTCCTTCTACTGAGGTAGTGGTTTTAAAACCTGGGATGGTGGTTGGAGCCATCTGCCCTTTAGTCATCCCGTAGACACCATTATTAACAAAGATGACACTAATTTTCTCCCCTCTAGCCGCTGCGTGGATAATTTCTGCCGTCCCGATTGCCGCCAGGTCACCATCACCTTGATAAGTAAAGACGAACCTGTCTGGTAGAACCCTTTTTAATCCGGTAGCGACCGCCGGGGCCCGTCCATGAGCCGCTTCAGTCACATCAAAGTTCCAGTAATCATAGGCAAGAACCGCGCACCCTACCGGAGCTACCCCAATGGTTTTCTCTCTCAACTTCAGTTCATCAATCAATTCAGCGATTAGTCGGTGAATAATTCCATGCCCGCACCCGGGGCAATAAATCATG
This sequence comes from Candidatus Omnitrophota bacterium, assembly GCA_023818865.1. Classification (GTDB taxonomy): domain Bacteria; phylum Ratteibacteria; class UBA8468; order B48-G9; family DSTR01; genus JAMWDF01. The sequence goes on along the minus strand of JAMWDF010000076.1, from coordinate 3,430 downwards.
ATGTTGTCGGTGAGCGACTTAGGTTTGGCGTATAATGCCTTCATTTTTTCTTGATTTCTCTCAGGATTTCTTCAGGGGTAGGCACTCCCCCTCCAGGCCGACCATAAAAAAAGATCCGTCTTTTATCTCCAGCCGCTATTCTTACATCATCAAGCATCTGCCCCAAATTCAGTTCTACAACTAAGACTTTCTCCACTTTGTCTAAGTAGCTTCTCAACTGTTTATAAGGGAATGGCCAGAGAGTAAGGGGACGAAAAAGGCCTACTCGGATGTCTTCTTTTCTTGCCTGCTCCATCGCTTCTTTGACAATCCGCGCACAGATACCAAAGCTCACGATAACAAGTTCCATCTTTTCGCAGACATAAGTCTCCCACCGCCCTTCTCTCTTTTCCATCAGTTCATATTTTCTAGCTAACTTCCAGTTGTGTGTCTCCAGCACCCCTGGGGTAAGAAAAAGGGATTTGATAGAATTCGGTTTCCTTCCCCGACAACCGGTAAGTGCCCATTTCTTGACAGGCAACTTTTTGACTCCATTTTTCAATCGCACCGGCTCCATGATTTGGGCAACCATCCCGTCAGAGAGGATCAGGACCGGGTTCCGGTAGCGATCCGCCAGGTCAAAGGCTAAATAGGTAAAATCGTATAGTTCCTGGACAGACCAGGGAGCCAGAACAATGGTGCGATAATCACCGTGCCCGCCACCTCTGGTTGACTGAAAATAATCTGATTGGCTGGGGGTAACATCACCCAGGCCTGGTCCACCCCGGTTCATATTGATAATGACCGCTGGTAACTCACAGCCAGCCAGATAAGATATGCCTTCTTGTTTCAGGGAAATACCCGGGCTTGAAGAAGAGGTTAAGGCTCTGGCTCCGGCTGCGGCAGCACCAAACACCATGTTAATAGCAGCCAGTTCGCTTTCCGCCTGAATAAATACTCCCCCCACCTGGGGCAACCGCACACTCATGTATTCAGGAAAACGATTTTGGGGAGTAATGGGATAACCAGCGTAGAAACGGCACCCAGCCGCGATCGCCGCTTCTGCGGCCGCTTCACAGCCGCTCAAAAGCACACTGTTCATTTCCTTATCCAGGTACCATCAGGTTGTTGAACCCAAGCGCCCTCAGGGGTATATTTTTTGATCATCACCTCAGCGAAGATGCTCCGGAAGGTTTTCTCCTGATGGGGATTGGCGTTGTTAATCTTCATCAATTCCTCAATCATCAGATTGCGTTCGCGATTCTCCTTTTCCCTGAGTTCAGCAACCTCAGCCGCTAGGCTGGCCGGCGGTGTCTCTTTTACTACCAGAGAAAAAGAGTTGGTCTCGCCCAGGTAACCTTTGGCTTTGAACTCATCTATTTTCTCCCGCCAGGAATCTCGCCTTTTCTTAATCTGGTCAAGAATTGGAGAAGATGTCTTCAATGTGCTACTTAAGGCTGCTTCCTGAGCCCAGGCAGTCTGGCCGAATTGGAGTTTGAAGAAAGACTGACCTTTCGGTTTTTGTGGAGTAGGCAACGCTGGACCAAGCAGGTCATCAGCCGCCTGTTTAATCTTTTCTTCCGGAAAAGTAACATAAACATTGACTATAGCACAGGCAGCCAGACTGACCACCCCCAACACCAGCCACCATTTCATTTCTCCTCCTTGTTAGGGAATGACTTCCCTGGTTATTATATTTTTTCTCGGGGGTAAAAGCAATTGCCGGGTTGCTGATTTAAGTTTCAAGTACGAGTACTGAATCAAATTTATCTACTGGCCTGGCTGGTAAGTCAGCCAGATGAACCAGGCTGCCTTCTTGGGAAAATGTCACCGGTTTTCCTGTTTTCAAGAAAAATGCCTGACGAACCCGGAAGGGAACATCCGGGACACTAAACTGCCGACCCCAGTAAAGAAGGTGGAGGTAAAGCCGGTTCTTCCTTTTGGTGGTACCTCCCCAGGGAGTGGCCAGAGGTGTAGGAATTTTGTTGCTAATGGCTCCCTGTGTTCCGTAAATACTTTCCCCATTTTCTTGCAACCACTGACCAACACCCAAGAGCGTTGACCTATCAGAAGCAGGAATGGTGCCATCAGCTGCCGGCCCAATGTTAATCATGAAATTCCCTCCGTGAGAAGCACACAGAACCAGATTTCTGATCACCTGATAAGTATCCTTGGGGTGCCTATCCCCAGGTATGTATCCCCACCAGAAATCAGAAAGAGGCATAACACACTCCCAGGGACGATTCTTGGTTTCAATCTTCTGCTCCGAATGGGTGTCAAAATCTTCGGGAGTGCCGCTTCGGTCGTTAATCAAGATATCCGGTTGGTAGCTTCTCACCATCGCGTTTAGTTTTCGAGCCTGCCAGGCTTGGGCATCATAAGGCCAAGAACCATCATACCAAAGAATATCTATTTTCCCATAGTTACTCACCAGTTCTCTCACCTGACCGTGAACGTATTGGAGAAAAACTTGCCAGCCTTGTGGGTTTCTCCTAGGTCCCCGGTGATAGGCTGACCACCGCCAGTCCAAGAGAGAGTAGTAAAGTCCGACCCTCATTCCATATTTCCGGCAGGCAGAAACGTACTCAGCCACCATATCCCGCTGACAAGTTTCCCCTGAATTAAAGGCACTGTGGCGGCTTTTAAAGAGGGAAAAACCTTCGTGATGTCTGGTGGTCAAAACCATATAACCTGCTCCAGCGTCCTTAGCCAGTTTGACCCACTCTTCAGCCACGTTGGGCTTTGGCCTGAATTTTCTCGCTAGAGAGTCATATTCTCTGCCGGGTATTTTCTCCCACCATCTTACCCATTCTCCTCTTCCGAGAAGACTATAAAGTCCCCAGTGAAGAAAAAGGCCAAAACGGGCCTTGGTCCACCATTCAAGATTCTTTTTTTTCATTTTGTCTCCTGCCTGATGTTTTTAAATGGCCTAATAACTAGGCCTGAGTACTTGAATAGACAGGTTACTTGTCCTTTTGTTTTTTCTCTACCAACAACTGATAAGCCTGGTTGATCACCTTCAAAAGTGCCTGTTCGGTGGTTTCGGTGATACCCTGGGGATGATACTGACGAAGAATATTTTCTGCCTTTTCTTTTGCTTTTTGCTCGGCTGTCAGGTGAGACCCAGCTAGCCAGGCATTCAAGGTTTCTCGAGAAAAAATTTCTGGCTGCCAATGTTCCTGGCGGTAGAACTTGACGGCCAGCGCGTCGCCCACCGCCGTGAGCGCCTCGTCGAGATGCTTGGCCCTTTCCGAGCCGCTCGAGTTCGCCGCCGCCTCAAGGGCCTTGTCTCGTTGTTCGCCCTTCTGGCGCAACTGTTCCAAGTCAGCGAGGAACTTTTCGGCCCCGCCCGGCTGGTACCCAGTTTCCGCATAAGGGCGCCCCGTCGCATCGGTCAGGTAAATGACGGGAAATCCTTGCGGTTCTAGTTTCTTGCGCCATTCCTCGTTCT
>JAMWDF010000075.1 GCA_023818865.1 Candidatus Omnitrophota bacterium | reverse complement strand
CTGTGCTTCTTCCGGGTCAGCCTGTACTTCTGGTTCCCTAGAACCGTCTCATGTTCTCTTAGCTATTGGCTTGCCCCACGAAGTGGCTCATGGTTCCCTGCGCTTCAGTCTGGGTAAATACTCCCGGGAAGAAGACATAGAAACAGTAGCCAATTTATTGCCAGGAATAGTTGCCCGATTGAGGAGCATGTCTCCACTCTGGGTGAAGAAACAGTGATGATTAAACTCATTCAAAGGCTCAAGGAAGAAAAGAAAGCAGTCATTCTGGCCCACAATTATCAGCAGCCAGAAATTCAAGACCTGGCTGATTTTGTCGGTGATTCTCTGGAATTAGCCAGGGAGGCTTCTCAACTTAAGGAGTGTCGGCTGATTGTCTTTTGTGGGGTGCGGTTTATGGCTGAAACAGCCAAGATTCTTTCCCCGGGGAAAAGGGTGGTTTTGCCAGTAAACGAGGCTGGCTGTCCGCTGGCTGACATGGTTACACCAGCTGATGTTCTCCAAATGAAAAAGAAATATCCTGGCGCTGTGGTTGTCTCTTATGTGAATACCTCGGCTGAAGTCAAAGCCTTAAGTGATGTTTGCTGTACCTCAGCCAATGCTGTTTCTGTGGTAGAAAAAGTGCCGGCGAAACAAATCATCTTCTTGCCGGACAGAAACCTCGGCTGGTATGTTCAGCAACGACTGCCAGAAAAGAAAATACTGCTGGGGAATGGTTACTGCTTTGTGCATGAAAGGTTTACTGTCTTAGAGGTGAAAACTGTCCGGGAAAAAATGCCTGAGGCGGAAATTGTCGTCCATCCTGAATGCAAACCAGAAGTCCAAAAACTGGCTGACGGGGTTTATTCCACTTCCGGCATGCTAAGAAGGGCCAGAGAATCACCAGCGAGAAAAATGGTTATTGGGACTGAGGTAGGACTGCTTCACCGGCTGAAAAAAGAAAACCCTGGGAAGGAATTTTACTGTTTAGGGACAGCAAAAATCTGTCCGAACATGAAAAAGACTGACTTGAAATCTGTGCTGGAAGCCCTTAGCAAAGAAGAGCCGGAGATAAGACTCTCCGAAGAAGTGATCAGTCTGGCAAGAGCTGCCCTAGAACGGATGCTTCTCTTTGTCTGAAAAAGGAATCATTATGGAATATACAGAAAAGGTAATGGAGCATTTCCGGAATCCAAGAAATATGGGAAAGATGGATAACCCGGACGGCGTCGGCCGGGTAGGTAATCCAGTGTGTGGAGATGTGATGCAGATTTCTATCAAGGTCAAGGATAACCGGATCGTTGACATCAAGTTTGAAACCTTTGGTTGCGGAGCTGCCATCGCTACTTCCTCGGTCGTCACTGAGATGGCTAAGGGAAAAACCTTGGAGGAAGCGGAGAAAATTACTAACCAAGAGGTAGTGGAAAGATTAGGCGGGTTGCCCCCGGTTAAAAAACATTGTTCTGTTTTAGCGGAAGAAGGTCTGAAAGCCGCCATTGCCGACTATCGGGCCAAACAGGCAGGTAAAGTTTCTGGATAAAAAATGCAGGAGAAAGGGACTATTATTGAAGAAAAAGATAACCTGGTGGTAGTCAAACTGGACCGGGAAAAGTCAGCCGGTTGCGCTGGATGTGGCCGCTGTCATTCAGGGAGTGATGGTCGGTTGCTCGTAGAGGCGGAAAAATATCCTGGAGCCGAGATAGGACAAAGGGTCCTGATAGAAATTCTTCCTCAGGAGGTTCTGGTAAGTTGTCTGTTAATTTACGGGCTGCCTCTGGCTGGTTTCATTCTGGGAGTTATTGCCTCAAGGGTATTTGAATCCAACCTCGGCAAGACAATCGTTTTCTTAGGTTGTTTCGGACTATCCTGGTGGGCTGGTCTGAGCCTGGGTCAAAGATATGGCCAGAAGCACCGGCCGAAAATCGTGAAAACCCTTCCCTGATTTTGGCGGCAGGGAAGAAAGGAGAAAAGATGACCCTTAAAGAAAAGGTGGAAGAAGCCCTGGTAGATGTAAGACAGTTGTTAAGGGGAGACGGTGGAGACTGTCAAGTAGTGGAGGCGGATAACGGCGTGGTCAAGGTGAAACTTACCGGTGCCTGTCGGGGTTGCCCTTTCGCCGCAATCACCATGAAGATGCGGGTGGAAAAAATCATCAAGGACCGAGTGCCTGAAGTAAAAGAAGTTGTCTCTGTGGAAGAGGTTAACCCTGAGAATGAAAAACAGCCGTAAGAATCAGGGAGTTGGTCTGGAGATTAAAGATAAGCCCCTGTTAGAGGCAAAACTGAATAGGCTCCTTTCCTGGTTAAGAAAAAGGCGGAAACTTCTGGTGGCTTATTCAGGCGGGGTAGATAGCAGTTTCCTCCTGCAAATGGCCTTAAAAACGCTTGGACCGGAAAGAGTGGTGGCTGTTACCGGAGTTTCTCCGCTTTATCCTGTAGAAGAAATCCAGGCAGCCAAAGAATTAGCCAGGAAACTGAAAGCCAGTCATTTGACCGTGAAAACTCAAGCTTGGCGTTCACCTCTTTTCCTGGCTAATCGTCCCAACCGGTGCTACCTCTGCAAGAAAGACCTTTATCGCCACTTGAACCACTTGGCGAAAAAGCTGAAGCTCAACGCGATCGCCGACGGAACCACTCAGGATGATTTGAGCGACTTCCGGCCAGGGGAAAAAGCCAGAAGGGAACTGGGAGTGGCAGCGCCCTTGAAAGAAGCAGGGTTGACCAAAAGAGAAATAAGAGCCCTGGCCAGAAAATTCTCCTTACCTGTCTGGAACAAACCTGCTTCCCCTTGTCTGGCTTCTCGTGTACCTTATGGCTGCCGGATCAGTCTTAAGAGACTAAGGAGGATTCACCAAGCAGAAAACGCTCTGCAAAATCTCAAGATAAGGATAGCCAGGGTGAGAGACCACTATCCACTAGCCAGGATAGAAATCGAAAAAGCCGACTGGATGAAAATCTGGCGACACCGGGAAGAGATTGTTAATCGACTAAAGGCGGTGGGCTATGTTTATGTTACAGTTGACCTTGAGGGTTTTCGCTCAGGGAGCCTGAACGCCATAGTAAAGAATTGGAAAGAACAATAAAAAAGGTACCAGTGGTTAGCCATCAAGATTTTAGCGGGCTTGATCCTGGATATCCTCTCCTAAGTTTTCGCCAGCCGATGAGGTTAGGTGTTGACCGGATAGAACTGACTGCAGGCCAGACCGGGATAGATAGCCTCACTTCTAATCATCCCGACCGGCTAAAAGCCAACCTCTTTTCCCAGCAAAAACACCAGTAAAAATGGTTAGGGAGGGGAAAAAAGCAACTTTGTCAGTTGCTGTTGGGCTGAGTGGCGGAGTGGACTCAGCCGTGACCGCGCTTCTGCTAAAAGAAAGTGGATATCAGGTCATCGGTTTATTCATGAAAACCTGGAACGAATCAAAACAGATACCGGGTTGCTGGGGCCCTGATCGAAAAGCCCTGGAGGCAGCTAGGCAAGTGGCTACTCATTTAGGTATTCCTTTCTTCGTGATTGATATGTCTGCTTCTTTTGCCCAAGACGTGTTGACTTATTTCCGAAAGGAATACCTTCGCGGCCGGACACCCAATCCTTGTGTCGTCTGTAACCACCGGTTGAAGTTTGGCTCTTTTCTCCAGGCCGTCAAGGAAACTGGGGAAAAATTTGACTATTTTGCTACAGGCCACTATGTGAAGAAAGAATACAACCGGATGACCCAAAGATACATGCTGAAAAAAGCTCTGGATAAAAAGAAGGACCAGTCATACTTTCTCTATCTTCTTACTCAGAAACAACTCAAATCAGCCCTTTTTCCCCTCGGTGACTACTCCAAGCAGCAGGTTAGAGAGTTAGCTATCACCAGAGGCTTGCCGGTCAGTCAGAGAAAAGAAAGCCAGGATTTCCTGCCAGGCCGAAAACAACTGCTCTGTTTGAAGGCCGCCTCCGGGCCGATCCTTTCCATAGAGGGGAAGCACTTAGGAATCCATCGGGGTATATTCCACTATACCATCGGGCAACGGCGGGGGTTAGGAATTGCTACTGGAGAACCTCTTTATGTCCTCAGGATAGAACCCGAGTCCAACACCATTTTTGTTGGCCCGGCCAAGAAATGCTGGAGGAAGGAACTAAGAATTGCCAGTTTTCACTATCTTTCAGTGAGACCTTTCCAGGCACCGCAAAAGGTGATGGCCAAGATAAGGTCTACCCAGCCAGCCGCGGTAGCTATCCTCTACCCTGAAACTGCACGAAGGGTAAGATTAGTCTTTGACCAGCCCCAATGGGCAGTGACTCCAGGACAATCCGCGGTGGTTTACCAGGGCGATATTCTCGTAGGGGGCGGGATAATTGACAGAGAAAGGTTTTCTCCTGTATCATCTAAAAAATAGAAGGTCAACTACCAGAGACGACATAGCCAAGGAGGTGCATCATGCTCAACCTTGAAACTCGATTGATGGCTGTGATAGAAAAAGGAACCACCCAGAGAGTCCTTTCTGGCTTGATGAGAGCCAGTTTCAAAAACAAAATCACTCGGAAAGCCTTTATTGGCGCGTTAGAAAAGGCGATGTGGCGCCTTTCCTTCAAAGGACCCCAACGTCCGGAAAGAGTCCATTACGAACGGGCTTTGATGGCCAGGGCTTTACTCTCTTCCATTGAGAGAACCCTGAATTCTGGAGCCCTATCGGAAAGATGTATGAACGCTCTCTGGGACATCTTTTTGGGCAAGGTCTTTATTGGTGGCATACCTAAACGGAGGGCCTTTCTGGAAGAGCAAGGTTTCCGCCCTCCTTGCTTTGTGACAATCTCTCCCACAAATGTCTGCAACCTGAAGTGTAAAGGATGTTATGCCGGAGATATTTATACGCGGCATACCCTTTCTTTTGATGTGTTTGACCGAGCGATCAATGAAATCAAGGAGCATTTCGGGGCCCATTTCCTGGTCATTTCCGGAGGGGAACCTTTTATGTATCGGCATAGCGGTCATACCTTGATGGATGTTCTAGAAAAACACAACGACGTTTATTTTATGGCCTATACCAACGGAACCATGATCACCCGGGAAGTTGCGAAAAAATTGGGACAGCTGGGCAATTTTACCCCATCTATTTCGGTGGAAGGATTTGCTCAGGAAACAGATGAGCGCCGGGGTCATTCAGTTCACCGGAAGATTCTGGAAGCGATGGAGTATCTGAGGGAATTCGGAGTTCCTTTTGGTATTTCGGTCACTCCGACCAGATATAACGCCGATCGCCTTCTTTCTGACGAGTTCATCGATTATTACTTTTTCAAGCAAGGCGCTTTTTATGGTTGGTACTTCCAGTACATGCCCATCGGCCGGCAGCCCAGCGTGGAATTGATGGTTACCCCGGAACAGCGGTTAAGAATGCTTAAGAGAATCTGGTCATTGGTAGAGGGAAAAAGGCTCTTCATTGCTGACTTCTGGAACTCCGGAACGGCTTCAGATGGCTGCATGGCTGCGGCCAGGGGTGGCGGTTACTTCTATATCATGTGGGATGGCACCATCACCCCCTGCGTCTTTATTCCTTTCAAGGACCGCACCAGCGGCAATCTCTACACTCTTTACCAGGAGGGAAAAACTATCCTTGATGCCATTAAGACTCCTCTTTTTCAGGAAATCAGAAAATGGCAGGATAACTATTGGCTAAATCAGCCCAAAGAAAAATGTGGAAATCTTCTCGTTCCCTGTATTATCCGGGATAACTCGTCGGCTTTCCGAGAAATAGTGGCCCGGAGCAAAGCCCTGCCAGTAGATGAGGGGGCATCTACTTTCCTTTCCTTCATTGAACAGGATTCCTTACCGCGGTATAACCGGGAATACCGGAAACTAGTTGATCCCCTGTGGGAGAAAGATTACGCCGGCAGTAACGGCCAGTTTCAAGAAACCGCAAAAAGATCGCGGTAACGCCTTTTTAAAAGATGTTTTATGCCTTTACCAACACGCCTCAGGGCCCGTCTCCAGCGGTATCGCCAGATCGGGCAGATTATAGTCAAGCATGGCTTTGGCCTAATCCTGGAGCGGACCTACCTTAGTCGCTGGCTCCGCCTTTCCACAAGAAGCAGATATCCCTCTTCGGAGTCGGCTCCAGTCCGGGTAAGACAGATGCTGGAAGAACTGGGGCCAACCTTTGTTAAATTTGGCCAGATTCTTTCCACCAGGCCAGACCTGATTCCTTTTCCCTATCTTCAGGAACTGGAGAAACTTCAAGACCAGGTCACTCCTTTACCGGCGCAAAAAATCAGACAGGTGCTCACCGAAGAATTTAAAAAGGACATCAACTCCTTATTCGCCTCTTTCAGTGAGGAACCGTCGGCTTCTGGTTCCATCGCCCAGGTGCACCGAGCTACTTTAGTGGATGGTACTCCGGTAGTCCTGAAGGTTCGCAAGCCGGAAGTTGAGAAAATCATTGAGACAGACCTCCAAATCCTGAGAGATATTGTTGGTCTCATCACTCGTTTTATGAAAGAGGCTGAATTGTATCAACCTAACCGTCTGGTAGAGGAATTTGCCCGCACAGTGAAAAAAGAATTGAATCTCTCGTTAGAAGGGCGCCGTCTCCAGAGATTCAGGGAAAACTTTTCTGCCGACAGAAGTGTAATGGTACCTCGGGTATATCCCGAGTTCACTACCTCCCGAGTTCTTACCATGGAATGGGTTGATGGCGTAAAAATAAACCGCATAAAAGAGATAGAAGAAATGGGATTGGATAGGAAAAAACTAGCCCTGATCGGGGCTAGAGCGACCTTAAAACAAATCTTTGTAGATGGGTTTTTCCAGGCCGATCCCCATCCCGGAAACCTCTTGGTTACCAGAGATGGCCGGTTGTGCTACTTAGACTTCGGAATTGCTGGTCAGCTAAATGAAAGTCGGATGGCAGAGCTGAGCTTGCTTCTTCGGGGGCTTCTCTACCAGGAACCAGACAATATCATTCGGGCATTGTCCGCCTTAGGCGCCCTGGATGAAAAAGTGAATACTCAAGCCTTAAGAAAAGAGATAGAGGAACTTCTTGAAGTTTACTATGGTGTTTCCCTGAAAGAAATAAGAATTCGCCACCTGATGGAAGCAATCTTTGAAATGATGAGAAGTTTTCGGGTAATGATACCTGCGGAGTTTTCTCTTTTAGCCCGAGCCCTGATTACTATTGAGGGAGTTGGTTTAATGCTTGACCCGGAATTCAACCTCACCAGCGAGCTTAAGCCGGTGATGATGGAAATGACTGAGCAAAAGTTGCGCCTTTCCCATCTCTTGGCCAAGGCGGAGAAGCAACTGACTAATCTTTACTTTATTGTCAGGCAGATTCCGAGCACCGCTGAATCTTTTTTGCGTCATATCCAGAAGGGAGCGCTCAACCTCACTTTTGAGCATGAAGGGTTAGAGGAATTGACTTCTTCCATTGACAAGGCCAGCAACCGAATTGCTTTCAGCCTGATTATCTCCGCCTTGCTGATTGCTTCCTCGCTGATTGTTGTTTCCGGGAAGGGGCAGCTCATTCTTGGCTTGCCAGCGCTGGGTGTTTTCGGTTTTGCCTTTGCCGCAGTTATGGGTATCTGGTTGTTGATTGGTATTTTACGAGCCGGCAAACTATGAAGGAGGAATATGAAAAGCAAATTTCAGTGGTTGATAGTTCTGGTCTATGTTGTTCTGGCGGTGGAAAATTCTCTGGCTGAAGGGAAAAAGCTTACCAGTAGGGAATGGTTAATAGGCTACGGTTATGCCAAGGTAGCCGGACCGAAGGATTACATTATTTATCCAGTGGCAATTGACTTCAATTTTCCTTTACCCTTCCACCGGCCAGAAAGCCCCTGGCAACTACAGCTGGAACCTTTCCTGGCTTATGTTTCTACTCCGGAAAGCAATGCTGAAGTTGGCGGGTCGTTTTTTATCAAGTATCGGTTCTTGCCAGGCCGCTTTCAGCCTTACCTAAAAGCCGGTAGTGGAATCATTTTTTTTACCCAGAATCTCCAGGAACAATCAATCAGTTTCAATTTCGCCTCTTCTCTCGGACTTGGTTTGGCTTTCAGTCTTAACGAACAGCGGAGCCTGGTGGCTGAAGCTCGCTACCGCCATGTTTCCAATGCCGGAATCAAAGAGCCAAATTCCGGGATTGATAGCCGTCTGTTCTTCCTGGGTATTAACTGGCCACTATGAAAATAGCCCTGCTGGCCGGTGAGGTTTCTGGGGATCAGTACGGGGCCCTGTTAACCAGGGAATTGAAAAATCTCCAGCCAGACATTCACCTGGTGGGATTAGGGGGCAAAGAAATGAGGCTGGCCGGGGTAAGAATGCTGGAAAAAATCCCCCTGGGGACTATGGGCTGGACCGGAGTTATTGGCCAGTTGCCAATTTATTACCGCTCTTACCAGAAGACAGTGGGAAGACTTATCCGGGAAAAACCAGACCTAGTAGTTTTCATTGACAATCCCGGGTTTAATCTGGCTCTGGCTAAGAAATTAGGGAGGTTATTCCCTTGTTATTATTACATCCCACCCAAGGTCTGGGCGCACGGAAAGAGCCGATTGAAAATACTCCGGCGCTTTGTCCAGGGAGTCATTCCTATCTTTCCCTTTGAGGTAGACTTTTTTCGCCATAACCGGATTACCTGCTACTGGTTCGGCCATCCCATTTTGGACCTGATTCTTTCCTCCGGAAGAGGGGATGACCTGCCAAACACAGGCCTTCTCTCTGAACCAAACATCCTTGGCATTCTTCCCGGTAGCCGGCGCCAGGAAATTGATTATCTTTTGCCTGAATTTATCCTGATCGCTGAAAAACTGAAGGAGGAAAATCTGACCGTGGTTTTCTCTGCCCTGAACCGAGAAGTGAAAAATCAGGAAGAAAAATTGATGAAGCGGTTAGGGAAAACCTTTCCGGTGTGGGAAGGAAATTGTTATCCCCTGATTAGACAGGCGAGGGTCCTTCTGTCGACCTGCGGGACAGCCAATCTGGAAATCGCTCTTCTGGGTAAACCTTTCTTAGTTTTTTACAAAACATCCTGGCTGAACTACGCTATTGCCAAGCACGTGGTAAAATTGAAGGTTGTCAGTCCGGTCAATCTTATCCTGGGAGAAAAGATCGTCCCGGAACATCTTCAGTTTATTGACCGAAAACTGGTGATAGAACAGGTGAAAGAATTGTGGCAAAACAGCCCTCTCTACCACCGTGAAACACAAGCTTTTCAAAAACTGACCGGGCTACTGGGGAAAAGTGGAGTTACTAGGCAGGTGGCGGAGTTTCTCATCAGCCAAGCCGCTACCTTTAAAAGAAACAGGTGAGTCAAACCATGTTGAAAGAGTATCTGGGACTTCAGAAATATGTGAAATTTTATTGGCGTTATTTTAGCTTAGGCATCATTTTTCTCATTTTTTATGGGCTGGCTAACGGTGTCTCCCTTTCTTCCATTGTCCCGTTGATGGATAGAATTCTGGCTGGAAAATTTATCTTGCTACCAGAATCTTTGCCTATCTTTGTCAGAGTCAGGCTGGAAAACTTGCTTCATTTCCTTAACCGGTTACCTGCGCTGACGGTTCTTAAAGGGCTGATTGTTTTTATCGTGAGCGTTATGTTTCTCAAAGGCGTTTTCTATTACCTCTCCAATTATTACCTCCAGCGTTTCGGAAACAGAATCCTGACAGACCTTCGCTCTAGTCTTTACCGAAAACTGGTATCTCTTTCCCTTATCTTTTTCTCTGGAGAAAGAACCGGAGAATTGACTACCCGGATTATTTACGATGTCAATGTGCTCAACACTGCTTTCGCCATTGAACTGCCCCATCTTCTCCTCAAGGGAATAGAATCTTTGGTTTACCTGGGCATTATCTTGAGTATTAACTGGCGTCTGAGCCTGGTTTCTTTCGTGATTTTCCCTTTTCTTCTTTGGCCGGTTTTCCGGGTAACCAGAAAACTCAGGAAATTGAGCCAAACAGTCCAAGAAAATTATGCCCGGATAGGCCAGGTGATTCAGGAGACTGTTTACGGCCAACCGGTAATTAAGGCCTACAATCAAGAAGATACCTTTCTCCGTCGTTTCCACCAGGAAAATGAAGGAATCTTCCGGGCAACCATGGCTATTATCCGTAGAACCATAGCCATTATGCCTTTTACCGAAATTGTGG
>JAMWDF010000074.1 GCA_023818865.1 Candidatus Omnitrophota bacterium | reverse complement strand
ATGAAGGGAGTGAAAAAAGCGAAAGTAATTGCGGCTTGTGATCCGGTGGAAGAAGCATTAGCCGGGGTGAAAAAAGATTTTGGCATAGAACTTACCTTCACTGACTACCGAAGAATGCTGGAGCTATCCGAGATTGAGGCAATCATCTGCGCCACACCTACTCATCTTCACGAAAAAATAGTGGTGGCGGCGGCTGAAGCCGGCAAGCATGTGTTTTGCGAAAAACCGATGGCTAGAACCTTGAAGGAAGCGGACAGAATGATTGAAGTTTGCCGGCAAAATCAGGTGAATCTTCAGATCGGCTTTGTCCGCAGGTTTGATGAGGAGTGGCTAAAGTTTCGGGACCTGGTCTGCTCTGGAATGATCGGCCATCCAGTAATCTGGAGACAATTGGCTTTGGGCTCCGGACCAAAAGCAGCATGGTACTTTGAGTGGGAAAAAGGGGGTGGCCCTTTCCTGGATGGGGCAGTCCACACTTACGATTTTGCAATCTACACCTTTGGTGAAGTAAAGAAAGTGAAAAGTTCTCTGGGGCGTTTCAAAAAAAGTACTGCCCCGGATACCGGTTCAGTGGACATTTTTTTCACTTCCGGGGACCGCCTTCATCTTTTCTGGTCCTGGGGATTGCCGGAAGGAGTTTGTGGTACCTACACTATAGACGCCCTTGGACCGGAAGGTATTCTTTCATTCGGCGTCTACCAGGAGAAAAAACCCCGCTGGTTCACTCTGAAGACCGCTGGGGGCAAAGAGACGAAACTTGGCCGGCATTCCTCCAGGAGTCTTCTCAAAGCCTTCACTGCTCAATTACAGCATTTTGTGGACTGCATTGGGAATAGTCAGACTCCAATGGTGGATGGAAAAGAAGGGAGGAAATCTCTGGTAGTAGCCTTAGAAGCCCTAGGCCAGTGGAAGGCAGAAAAGAAATAGGTGATGGGCTTAAGTCTCCTTTAAACTGGCATGGAACCGAAGAGAATCCTGGACATGTTGGTCCCAGTAAGTCCAGTCGTGGCCGCCAGGGAATTCCTCATAGATATGGGGCCGGTTGAGCTTTTCCAGATGGGCGTGAAACCGGCGATTGTGATCTAAGAGAATGTCTTCAGTACCACAATCTAACCTGACTGCCGGCCAGTCTTTAGCCTTTTCCGCCAGAAGGAAAAGGTCATTCTCTGGGTGGACGGGTTTCCCGAAAATTCTGGAAAATTCCTGGCCAGGCGGTCCCTCTATCCAGGTAGTGATGTCGGTTAGGGAAGAATGGGCGGAAACAGATCCGAAGAGGTGGGGATGCTTGATCGCTAGTTTCAGACTACCATATCCGCCCATGGAGTTGCCAGTGAGACACCGGCCATAATTTGATTTCACTGTGGGGAAAATGCGGTCCACGAAGTTTACCACTTCCAGCATATGGTCCTCATACCGATAAATTCCATCCAGGCTGTTGGTGTAAAAGAAACGGCCGGTATCAGGTAGCACCAGGACAAAATTGTAATCGGTGGCGTATCTCTCCACATTGGTCCGGCGTAACCATATTGTGTAATCATCGGAAAGGCCATGGAGTAAGTAAACAACTCGGAAATTGGCTATTTCTTTGTTTTCTGGCAGAATCACATACATAGCGGCTTGTTTTTGCAAGACCTCTGAGCGGAAATGGATATCAAGAAGGGCCATAGTTACTCCTTTTAGGCGATTTAAGCAGTCTTCTCAGGCAATAATGAGTTTTCCTGTTGGCTGAGATAATCGCTGGTAAATCAGTATACCTTAAAAAGCCAGGAATTACCAGGTTGATATTGAACCAGAAGTAACCGGAAGCAAACAGCCCCTGGTAACTGCTCGGAATTCCTTCGGCCAGACAAATTTCCACTTTCGGCAAGATAGCGCTGAGTAAAATCAACCCGACGGCTGGCCAGCCTCTCCCGGAAAAAATTAATGAGTCTCTGGTGGCTTTCAGGGAAACAAGAAGACTCATTATCTCTTCCATTGCCAAGGTCAGCGGAGAACTACCGGCCATAAACGCGTCAGTGGCATGATAGATATCAGGCGTGTAATAACGCCAGGACCGACTTAAGAAAATTCCTTTCTTACAGGGTTTGAGGCAAGTGCGTAACTGCCCACAGTTAAACACATCTATGGCCATTACCTGAGAAACCTTTTTCCTCAGTTTTTTCTCTTGACTCATAGACCAGCGGCTATCCTTCCCCTTTTCATCCACTACTAACGCGGTGCCAGTTTTTCCTTCCCCTGAAGAAAACCGGACTGGTAATCGGTAGCCAGGGGAAAATTTCAGGTAGTAATCGCCTGCCTTTGGGTTGGAAATAGTTTTTCCCTGCAGGTCAACCAGACAACAAGTCTTGGCTTGAAATGCCTGGCGCAGGGCAGGAATTTTCTTGAGGGTGGCTGGGGTTCCTGACCAGGCCAAAGAACTGGACTGAATTATTTTCTCACAGACAGAAAGGATACCTTTTCTCCTTAGGTTTATTCTTGCCTGAGCCTGCTTCAAGATGGCATGGAAGGCTGGGTAATCTTGGCAATCAAGGTCAAACTGGAGATTGCCAGGTGGTTGTAGATGCTTGGCTAACCAGGAAAGAGCCAGTTCTCTCTCAGCTTGTCCTAGTCGGTGTTCCGGCCCACCGGAGACGATTTCCAAATTTTCCGGTTTGCCTAAAATTTGGTAAAGTGGCTTCAGCTTGGCGTAAACATCAAACTGGTCCTGATAGCCAAACTCTGCCACGATTCTGATCGGCTTGGGCGCAAAGATAAGGGCCATCTCGTGATGGTCAATCCCTTCCCGCCAACAATTGAAGAAGCACTGCTCCATATCTCTGACCACCAGTTGCTGAAAAGCCCCCCGACGGGTGGAAGTAGCCTGCATGGGAACAGCCACCTTAATTCTTGGGTCAGCGCCTATCGCCAGATAGGTTTGAAGTCCACCCCCTGACTGGCCAGCGAAGCCAATCTGGTTCTTGTTCACTTCCGGTCGGTGGCTGAGGAAACTTACCGCGGTAACACAGTCAGAAGAAAAAAAATGAGCCAGTTGATAGCCAGCCAGAGCGCTCATGACACCCAGATGCTGATGTTGATTGCAGGGTGACCAGTAAACCGGGTCATCCTGGGGAAGAAAAACTTCCCGGCGACATCCCTGTCCTGGCGGGTCAAAGGCAAAGACAGCGAATCCGCATTTGGCGGAGAGAAGACAAAACCGAAGATAATCCTTGTTAAAGGATGCCTCTTCATTATGTCCAGAAGCCCAGACCAGCCCAGGAAGGTTTGTTTTCCAGCGCTCCGGGAGAAACAATAGTCCGGAAATCTGATACCCGGCTGGGGCCGTCAGGATGACCTGAGAGACATCAACGCCCTGGTAAGAGAACTTTTCTCTCAGGGAGTATTCTGGGGGCCTAACTGAGTCGCCCAATGGTCCAAAAATCCGGCGGTATTTATCTTTCAAAACTTCCTGGTAAGCAAATATATCCTCTGGGGTTTTAATCTTAGCGATTCTTCTGTCTGCTGTCTGCCAGGCGGTCTGGCCAAGCGATTTTAGCCGGAGATAGGGGAGGGGTAGATTTTCCATTTTTCCCTGTCGTTATCTGCTTAAAATTAGAACTTTCACTTCCAGCGGTCTAACCTTTAACATCATCCACCCGTGAATTACCGGGATTTTTTCTCCAAAGATAGTTTCCACTTTCCTCCATTCACTTATTTTCACCTTTTCCTGGATAGTTTTTCTCCCTGGGTTGATAAAAAACCAGGCTTCCTGGTTTCTTCCTATCCGGCGGCGCCGGATAAGTTTTCCTGGATAATCAGGAGTTATCCCGCAGCGTTTTAGAATAGATAGCAGGGCGGCGGAATTCTCTTCTCGGCGATAGGCAGTGACCCCATAATTGGCCATAGTGCCTAGAAGCCAAGCAGTACCGTTTCCTTGTTTCCTCACTGTTCCGGCAATTTTTTTCTTGTATTTCAAGCAGGGGACTGCGGCCTTGGGTAGAAATGTCTCCAGATAAAAGTAAGGCCAGATTCTCTGTCCAACTAACGGACCAATGCCAGTAAGCCATTCAGCCTGGAGGTATTCCCCCCAGGTTCTTTCTGGAAAAGAACAGCGGTTGTTTCTGCCTGGTTCAGCCACCATGGTTAAACTTTCATGACTGACCCCAAAGAGTTTGCTGGCTTGCCTGGAAATCTCTCCCCGGGGACAAAAACCGTACTCATTAATTCTCCCAGGGCATGGTCCGCTGATAAGATGGCCTCCCTGCTGGACATAATTGGTAAGCATTTCTCCATTTTCCTCCGAGAGAAAAAATGGGAAAGGCAAGATCAGCGTCTTGTACTGAGACAGCTTCTGCTGGTCATGAGACAAACTGATAAAATCAACCAGGATGTTATTTCCCCAGAGAAGCCGGTGCCAAGTCCTAATAGCGTAAACCAGGTGGTTTTCTGCTCGGTCTAATAGTCGGCAGCCCTGGTAGTTTAGTTCATCAATCAATATCCCCACCGCTGCCTGCGGATAGTTAGGTTGGGAAAACAAATTGGCAAATTGGCTTAAGGCCCGGCCAATTCTGGACGCTTCTTCAAATCTTTCTGTAGTTTCTCCGAGACTATCCAGTAAGCCAAAACCATTGATTTCTGGAGGCAAAATTTCCGCCCTGGTCACCCAGAAACAGATCCCGGTGACCCCGGTACTCAAACAGGAAAGAACCCACCGACGAATATCCTGAGGTGAGGGTATTTTCCCCTGGTGAAGACCAGTAACCACCGGTCCTCCCTGGAATTCAGCTGCCCAGACAGGATTTCCGTCAACCTGGCAGGAACGCAAATAATCAAATTTCAGCCCACAGCCGTCGTACATTTCCGAAAAAAGGGAATAAAATTTCCTGGGTTTCTCCTGAGCTGGGGGAGAACCATCATCCCAGGGGTGGCTGCGGGTCCAGGCTGGATAGTTAGAAGAGCCCAGGAAATCCTGACACCGCGCATAGGTCCAGTCAACGGCTGACCCGATTGAAGGCGTTCCTTTATGGGCAAAAACTGGTCGGCACTCCGGGTCATTTTCTTTGATCACCTGGTAGCGTCTTTTCAAACAAGCGGCTATCTGAACATTTTCTATGAAGTAGTTCCACTCCAAAGTCTGAATCTCAAAATAGGTCCCGGCAGCTCGGCTGGGACTGATATAGGGCCAGTCAAGATACCTGGTTTTCCAGCACCGATTAAGGTTATCAAGGTCTTTGTATTTTTCTTTCAGGTATTGCCAGAAAAAGTTGAGAGTGTGCTGGCAGTAACAGACTGACTGCCCGGTAATGCCTTCTGCCCAGTAGCCAATTTCTTGCCAGGTGTTCCAGACTAGGATATTTCGGTACTTGCCCAAAGTAGAAACTAATTTAGCAATAAACCGATTTTCCGCTTCTTTTACGGCTGGATGATCCGGACAAGGACCAGGTTTGCCATCAGAGGGGAGGGTGGAGTTAGCCAAGTAACTTAAGGGTAAACCATTTTTTCCTACCATTCTGATATCTGGGTGCTTTTGGTAAAGCCAGAAAGGCGCTTGCTGACAGGTCAACCCAAGGTAAACGGCTAAATCCAGTTTCCCGGCATAATCAATCAGCTCCTCCAGGAGAGAAAAATTGTACTGACCCTCGGCTGGTTCGTTTACCATCCAGTGTTCCTGTAGTTTTATTAGATTAAAACCATGGACTTTTAAGTTTTCCATATCCCGTTTCAGTTCTGACATCTCCGGCATCGGTTCCCGGCAAAGATGTGAGCCGAAGGGAAACAAGTGCCTTAATTTTTCCCAGTTCATAGTTTTATCCGGTGTCATTAGTTGTTCTCCTTAACAGGAAGTTTTTGGCGCCAGAGTCGCCTTGGAAAGGAAAACTCTGACTTAAGCTCTCCTCCCCCTTAGGGTAATTATACAGCCTGGCTGGGGAGAAGAAAAAACGAAGGCAATTGACAGAGAAAAGCAAACCGAATAAGATTTTTCTAAAGGAAAAAGGAAGGGAAAAATTTTAACGAAAGGAAGAAAATGGAACTAAAAAAAGGTTGTTCATTTGCTCTTTTGGTGCCAACCAGTATGGGTATTCGGCTAACACCTGAAGATAATCAACCAGTCCACTGTGCTACCCGATTTATCATACAAGCCACCAGCGCTGAGAGTAATGTGGCCAGTGTGGTTTCTTATCTGGGACTGCCGGTGAAAGTGTTAACGGCGCTGGTGAAAGGAAGTCCTATTGCTAGGTTTATCAAAGACAATTTAGCCAGCCGCCATATGCTGGTAGAAGCTAAAGAAGTGCCTCAGGGTGGTCCCTGGGGTTACCGGCACCAGATCAATATTGCTGATACTGGTTACGGTTCCCGGGCCCCTCGGGTCTGGAATGACCGTTCCGGGGAAGTAGGCCGGACAATGAAAGCAGAAGACTTTGATCTGGAAAGAATTTTCGGTCAGGAAGGCGTGCAGGTTGTCCACCTGTCAGGTTTGATAGGTGCGCTGTCTCCGGAAACTGGGTATTTCTGTCTGGAAATCGCCAGAACCGCTAAGAAATACGGCACTCGTCTTTCCTTTGACTTGAACTACCGGGCTTCTTTCTGGAAGAACCGAGAAAAGGAACTTCGGGCTATTTTTAGTGAAATTGCCAGTCTGGCTGATATCCTGGTGGGCAATGAGGAAGATTTCCAGTTATGCCTGGGGATTGAAGGGCCGGAAACCGGAGGAAAGGGACTGGCTGGCAAGATTGATGGATTCAAAGGGATGATTGAACAAGTTCAAAGGTCTTTCCCTCAGGCGAGTGTTTTTGCTACTACTTTGCGGGAAGTGATTAGCTGTCAGCAGCACCTCTGGGGAGCCATTATGTCTTTTGGCTCAGATTGGTATGTGGTGGAACCCAGAGAGATTTTTGTCCTGGATAGAATCGGTGGTGGGGATGGCTTTGTCGGTGGTTTGCTCTATGGTATTCTCAGAGGCTGGCCACCTGAAAAGTGGATTCAGTTTGGCTGGGCTTGCGGGGCGTTGGTGGTAACCTTGCTCACTGACTATGCCCAACCACTGGATGAAGAAGAAATCTGGAGTATCTGGGAAGGGAATGCCCGAGTCAAAAGATAAGGCTGGTTAACGCTGCTGGGAACCAATGAGAATAATCTGCCCCCAGTCAAAAGGTGGAATCTCAATAAGGTAGTAACCACTGCTTTTTTTCACCGGTAATTCTGGACTCATTTCTGGCAGGGCGCACTTAGCAGAAATTGGTTTTTCCCCATTCCAGCGTAAAAGTGTTTTCCAGCGAACTGCTGGTTTTCTTACAGTAACATTTTCCGGTTGCCAGGGAACAGGAAACTGTTGAAGGTGAACGACTGTATTTTTTCCCTGCTGGAAGAGGCCCAGAATCAAATTTTCAGCATCAAGGACTTCAACCAGAGGTCTTACTGGAACTGTCCGCAAGAAAAATTCTTTGAAAGACTGAACTACTTCTTTTACCGGCGTATAGCGGAAAAGAGTTCCCGGGTCAAAAGCCCACTGAATAATCTGTCCCTGGCCTAACTTCTGGCGGCTGAGTGTCTGGCCGAAGGAAATTTCGCGACTTGTTTCGGTGAAGGAAGAGAGCACTCTACAGGCTATCCCGGAAAATTTTAGCTGGGGTCTATTTTTCAGGACCGACCAGTCAGGGAAACTGGCGCCAAAAGGGAATAGGTTTCGGTCACCAAGAGGATAGCCAGGTTTTTCTTCTCCCCATTCATTGAAAAGTCCGAACCACGGTCCGGTAAACAGGGTTCCTCCGTTTCTCGCATATTCCATCAGTGTGCGGTATTGTTTTTTGGTCAGAGCAAGGGCTAAAGGGAGAATGAGCACCGGGTATTTCTTCAGGCAGGAAAGTTGCAAATGGTCGTCAAAAACAATGTCACAGGTTAGCCCGCTATAAGCCAAAAGATGATGCCAACCAGTGAGACTATTCCAATAGTAGTCCTGCCAATCCTCGGTGATGTAATCAGGATTCCGGCCAAAGACAAAGGTTTCTGTCTGCTGGGAAACATGGAGAGCGATATAAGGGATAGTAGGTAGATTTAGATAATCTGCCCGCGGAATCAGTAATTGGGCGATATCGCGCAAGGCTGGTCCTTCCACCGCAAAATCTCCTCCGCCGACACTGGCTTTTCCGCCAGCCGTAGCACAGGCAAGAACAAAATCCAGAATCTCTTTGGGGTTGAACACCACTTCCTGGCCGTTTCTTACCCCTTTTCTTCCTTGTTCCAAAGCCATCCATACCTCAGTCTCTGGCCGACCATAGGCTCGCATTAACCGCGTGTAAAAAGCGCCCCGCAACGGCTCGCTGTCAGCTTCAGTGCCACTGACAAAGTCTTTCCCGAAAGGATTAAGGGCAATAGCGCTATGCCAGCCAATGTTTTCCCGGTGATAGTGGTTGAAAACAATGGTGGCTTCCGGAACAGTTTGGTGAATGGTGTCAACCAGTTGTTGCCAGTACTGCTGGTACATTTCATACCGCCATTTCACCCAGCTGGGAAATTCAGCCAAAGACCAGTCATACCGACCAGGTATCTCCAACCCGGTATCTTCCTTAAACTTTTTCCGACACCAGGGACAAACGCAGGAAATGATGGCTGGTCGGTGCCAGACAGGACTGAAAGCAGCGCCGTCAAACCATAGTCCATCCAGGTCAAACTTCTCCAGAGCTTCAATACAAAAATCAATGAGAGCCTGGCCATAAGGGGAATTAATGCAGCAGGCAGTTTCCTGGTATTTTTGCCTGCCTGGTTCGTCAATGATCAAATACTCCTGACGCCAGTCAGGGTGTTTTTTAGCCGCTGACCGGGCAAGAATTAAAGCTACCCAGCTCATCACCGCTATTCTTTTCTTGTGAAGGATTTTCACCCAATCGGCGAGGTTGGTTTCAAACTCCGGCTTGGCTTGGGAGTCCATTCCGAGATAGCAGGAAGGATAATGTGGTCCTTGGTCCTGGTTGACCACGGAAATCCAGCGAGCCTGAACTCCCATCTTAGCCATCAACTCTTCATATTTTTCTACTGGTAAATTTCCGCAGAAACCTTTGGGTATGGGTCTCTCTTCCAGCCTTACCACTGTTTTCTTATAATCGCGCCAGGCTGCCTGCCGGTCGATTCTGGAGAGATCAATGATACCTGGCTTAACTTCCAGCCCTTGAAATCTCAGGTTCCAGCCACGATTACTACTGATGATTCTAACAGCCAGAGTATGCTCGCCGGCAGTTAAAGGAAGGAAAACCTGGTGACCCTCATTTTTTTCCCGACGGAAACTGTTACCTTCTCTGGTGGCAAAGACCTCCCGGCCGTCCAGCCACCAGACCGCCCGCCAGTCAGCATCATAAACCAGAGTGATGGTTATGTCAGTTGACGTATTCAAAGAAGTGAAAGCTATTGCCTGGTTGCGCTTCCCATAACTGCTCCGGTCCACCACCGGAGAAAGCATTTTTTCCAGGTCAAAAAAGTGGCTTTTGACGGTGACTTTCTTCACTGGTATATTTTGTCCATTGAAAAAACAAGAAGAAGGGACTTCCCTCGCTGCATCCAGAGGGAAAGAAAACCAGAGTGGTTGACCATCTGGCGCAAAGAAAGGCCCGACCAGAGTCCATTCCTTAAGCAATTTCCCTATACCTTTCATTCACGATTAGTTCTCAGATTTCTGTGAGGTTCATCTAAGAAGGCTGGTATCACCAGTTTTCTCCTCTGGTACCTTCTCTCTAAGTTTAATCCAAAATTAGTATCATTGTCTAAACCAAATGATTAGTTATAGGTTCTGCATCACCGGGAATAGCAGTCAGTATTTCTGAGCCATTGAGCTATCTTTTATGTGTTTCCACTCTCTCATTCATTTGTATTGACCGGGGGCTACCAGACAATCACATAAGGAAGATATTTGGGTATGATGCAGAACAGATAGACTTGACTTTGATTGGCAGGTAGTGTATAATTTAGCAGTAGAAAATGAAAAGCAACCTTCTACTCAATGGGTTGATTGAAAACCAGTTAGTTCCAGAAATAAATAATCGTTCACCTGTTTTCCTTGGGGCAAGAGGTTTTACCAGCCAGAGGTCTAATTCTGGATTTACCTTGATTGAACTTTTGGTAGTGATTGCGATTATTGCTATTTTAGCCGCAATGCTTCTTCCTGCTTTG
>JAMWDF010000073.1 GCA_023818865.1 Candidatus Omnitrophota bacterium | reverse complement strand
TAGACTGAGCGTTAGCGAGGTCTTGGTCTTCAAAAGAAGCTTTGGCCTGCTCAAGTTTTTCCTGGCAATCCTTTATTTCCCAATCTACTTTTTCCTTCTGACGGGCAGCATCCTCCATTTGAGAATTAATAAGGCAGGCTGCTTCAAACTCTTTAGAAGCAACCAAGAGATCTCTCTTTTCCAATAACAACAGCCCCAGTTGATAATGCTCTTGAGCTTGTTTCACCATATTTTCTAATTGGGAGGAAAGATAACAAATTTCCACACTATCTTTTCTCTCAGTGAGTGCTTCCTTTAGAACTTCCTTAGCGTCGCTCAGATGTCTTTCTGCTATCAATCTTTTTCCCTTTCTTTCCAAATCGTTTACTTTTCTATTTGCCTTCTCAAAGTTCACTGCCCAAGACTCATGAAGATTCTGATACCTTAGTCTGGTAGGTTCACAGAGGTAAAAAGCCGCCATATCTAAGACTACTCTGGCAGGAATAAAATTGTTTTCTCTTATTAGAGATTCAGCTTGATCACACCAATAATTACACACTGCCTCAGCACATTCTTTGGCCAGGTTTTCCCGTCTCACGCTATTCTCGACCCCAGAGCCAAAACTGAGGACAGCTGTCAAATTCTCAAAACAGCTCTCCCACTTTCCGGCGCGACAAAAACTGTCTGCTTCATTGAGAAGCTTAGTTGTGGCTTTATTAAGGTAGTCAAACGCTTTCTTAGCTCGCGGCCTTAGCAATATTATTTTTTTAGCTTCAACAGCTAGTTCCAACCACCGGCCTTGATTATCCAAGAGAATACAACCTCGGTAGATATTAGGTGACTCAAAAAAAGAACTGGCTGGAGCTGAAATAACATTTCGCCCCTCTTTGACTACCTGTCCCTTTTCTCTAAATGACTTCCTGTCGCGAGCCAATTCCTTTTCAACATTTGCCGAAATCTTCCTTGCAGAATCAATCTCTCCGCTTGATGCCGCTATTAATGCCTGTTGATAATCCTTATAAAGACTTTCAGCCCGTTTATTTTCAACGGTGTATAACAACAAGAGGGCTTCAAAGCAATACGGATCAAGTTCCAGAATGCTTTCCAAGGCAGACTCAGCTCCTTGCCAATCTTTTCCCTGCATTTTTTCTCGAGCAAGACTAACCTGCTGCTGACTCAGATAACTGAGCAGGTGAATAATCTCTGCCTTAGCTTTTTCAATGTATGATTTCTCTCGGGGGAAATTCTCTATGATACTGCGCAGGTAAACAACCGATAGGCGGATATCCCCTTGTTCTTTAGCTTTTTCTGCCTTTTGCCAAATGTCACGGACACTCTCGGGGTAGGCCGCCACAATAAAGAGAAGAGAAAAGAAACTGATCAGCACCCGAAAAAAAACCATTTTAACGGCGACCAATTTCACATGTGACAACATTGGCCTGAATTGATTCCCTGATCACGTAAAAGCTTGGACACCTCTTAACGGCTTCGCTCACTTGCCTGGCTGATAAAGAAGTATCCAAAATGAAAGTAGCTTGTTTTTCTCCTTCATCAAAGGAACCAAGTAATACCTTACCTAAAACGTTCTCCCTTGGCTTTTGTAACTCGTCCACGAACCCACTGACATCTGACAGGTCAATTCCTTTAATCACAAGGGTTACTCGGCAGAAATTTAGTTTCCTTTTGTTCCAGCGTTCTATTATTTTCGGATAATATCCAGCCACCATTTCTTGAACACATTTTTTATAAGCTTCATCAAAGGTATAAGTCAGTTCGCTATCAAATGTCATCGGGATAACTTCGTAGGCACTTGAATTGTCATTACGGATACGTAGGTTAGCATTTAGCTTGCACCTGGAAAGGTTGACGCCTGAAGCTGTTTGCGAATGAAACGGAGTTACAGAAAAATCTAAGACTATATCAGGCATTCTTCTCTCCGGTATCCCAGACACCCTTTGAATATCTCCGCTAATAACAGCGTTTAACTCATCCTGGTTGTAACTAACTGGGTCAGTCCAAGACAAGTGCTTATTCAGCCTCATCCCGATCTCTGTCTTAATTGAACCAGCATATTTACTCCAGTACTCAACCTGTTGTTGCGGAGTGGTATCAACAAACACAATTGAGGGGAGGCCTCCTCTGTCAAAAAGAAATTCTCTTTGGGTTAATGCCTCAGCTAATTTCCCCATGTCAACAGTGGCTAACCAAGTGACAACGCCTTTCTCTTTAAGTTCCAACCTGCTCCACTGAGTTACCAGCTCAAATTTTGTAACTAAATTGGATTCCTTGGCTTTTTTTAAGGTATCTCTGGCAAGATAAAAAGATAATGCCTCAAGGAGGGCTTTCTTCTTTGCTTCTTCCTCTGCATCCAGGCTTAACGAAGAAGTACTCTTTACCAAGAACAGCGCTTTAAACTCAGAGGATTCTGAACAAACAGACGTAACTTTAGCGCAAAGAAAAAATATTAGCAACGGAACAACCACGGTCAAGCAATTCTTTGGTTTTATTCTCACTACAAAATCAGAACATGGCATCTGGTTTTCATCCATTTAATTTCGTCCACGTCCATTTAACTCCAATTTTAGGATGGGTTAACTTCTTTGTCAAGGGCCCGAATTGCCTCATTAAGAATGAACACGAGAATGCAAAGAGTTGAAAACTAAAATAGAAAATCTCTTAATCCGGTGGAACAAATAAAAACGGATTTTTTCGGCACACCAGACGAAGACGCAATATTGGGCTATTGGTAGTTATCAGTAAATTTGATGGAAGAAACTCATTGTGTTAGCCTTTAGTCAACGGCACCATAACCTCAAAGGAGTAGGGAAAAGCAGAGGTATCATCACTTTGTTATGAGAAAATGGTCAAGCGACCAAATATCTTGTTGATCATGACTGACCAGCACCATGCTGATTGTTTGGGATATACCGGCCGTCGGGGGATAAAAACCCCCCATATTGATAAATTAGCTGCCGAAGGAGTAAATTTCACCCAGGCTTATAGTGGCCACGGGACCTGCCTGCCTTCTCGGAGTTGTTACCTGACCGGAATGTATGCTCATGCCCACGGCATTTACGGCAACGATACCGACCCCTTCCCGGAAAATTTGCTCTCTCTGGGTAATTTCCTTCAGAGATACGGATATCAGACAGCCATTATCGGGAAGAAGCACTTGCCCCGCTGGAACCAGGCCGGGTTTCAGTACGAAAGGCTTTGCTATCATGCCGATGCCCCTTTAAGGCAACTACATTATTACCAATATCTGCAAAATTTCAATCTCCACCACTGGTATGACTACCTCGGTGATGTAACCAAATTCTGTTTGGGGGAAGAGCACATTCCCGTAGAGCATAGCCTGGAAAACTGGACCGCGGATGAGACAATCAAATATTTGGAACAAGTGGCCGTTGAACCATTTTTTCTGATGGCCAGTTTTGAAAGACCCCATCCACCGCTCACCCTGCCCCAAAATATTACCTATGTTTATCATCCAGAGGAAATCGTCCTGCCAGAAAACCTGGAGTACACAGAAAGTTCCTTCTTTTTTGATCGCAATGTGGAACTTCTCTGGACTCTCCGCCACTATGGGGAAAAAATTTTCCGGACAGCCCTAGCAAAGTACTACACTTTGATCACTCTTATTGACCAGAACATCGGCCGGATAGTGGAGTATTTGATCAGACAAGGTTTAAGAGAAAACACCCTGATCATTTTCTGCGCAGACCACGGGGATTTTGCTGGAGAGTATGGCCGGATGGCCAAAGGATATCCTTACGATGCGATCATCCACATCCCCTTTGTCTGGAATTGGCCTGGGGTATTCCAGGCTGGAAAAAGAGAAGATGGGTTTGCTCAGAACATAGACTTATTCCCCACAATATGTGATTTGCTTGGTCTGCCTCAACCTGAAAGTGTCCAGGGCCAGAGTCTCCTACCAGCTCTGACCAGCACCAGAAGCACTAATCGGGAAGCTGTTTTCTTTGAAAGCGTCTGCGTTAAAAGCATCCGGACCAAAACCCATAAGCTTAACTATGGCTTCACTGCCGAGGGAGAAATCGGGGAACTTTTTGACCTGACTAAAGACCCGCATGAATACAGGAATGTCTTTGTCAATAAAGCTTACGCTGACATCCGGGAAAATCTTTTGAGACGACTGCTGGACTGGTGGATAGAAACCCAGCAGCCGATCAATTTCTCCAGAAGGGATGAGAAATTTCCGCCTACGGGTTGGTTCCGGAAAAACACCGGATGAGCCAATCCTCCCCAGAAAAGTCAAAAAAAGGCTCGGATTTTCCTAATGGCTTCAACTACATCAGCCATCTCTTCAACCGGCGCGAGAAGGAGCCAGTGGGGTAACCAGACAGTTTGCCAGCTGGCTTTCTCCGCTTGGGAACAGAAGACATTTGTATAGTTTATCGTTCTTCCATAACGAGGGCAGGAAAGGGAACAAACTGCGGTTAGAGATTTTTCTTGAAACAATGGATTTCGGTAAAGCGGAGGGTACCCAGCACTGGCTGGAATACCTTCGGCGTTAAGCAGCTCAACAAACCTATCCCGACTGATCTTCCAGTCTTCTCCAATGAAACGAAAGATATAAAGATGGTAAGACCGCCTGGTAACCCTTTCATCGCTGGGTATTGTTTCAATCCCGGGAACATTCTTCAAGGCCTCATCCAGAATTCTGGCAGTTTTTTCCCGGTGCTCAGTCTGCTCCTTCAACCTAGACAACTGGCCAAGAAGAATCGCGGCCTGCAGTTCCGTTAACCGCAGATTTGTCCCAGCCAGCACATGTTGGTACCACTGCCCAGTTTTACTTCGGCCACAATTGGAAAAACTCCTGGCAATATCTGCAATCTCTTCCTGCTCAGTGAGAAGTATACCGCCTTCTCCACTGGTAATGTTCTTGCTCATCTGAAAACTGAAAGCCCCGCAATCTCCCAGCGCGCCTGTACCTTTCCCTTTCCACTGACTACCCCAGCTATGGCAGGCATCTTCAATCAGTTTTAGCCGATATTTTTGAGCTATGAGCTTAAAGGCGTCCATATCAGCCGGTAAGCCACCCACATGGACCGGAATAATGGCTCTTGTCCTTTCCGTAATCTTCCTTTCAGTATCCTCTGGGTCAAGATTGCAGGTTTCCAGATTAATATCAGCAAAAATTGGAACACCGTTCATTCTCAACACAGCACTGGCCGTGGCAATAAAGGAATAGGGAGGAATAATTACCTCATCTCCGGCCTTGATCCCGCAGGCATAAAGCGCCATCTCCAATGCTGCAGTGCCGTTGGTACAACTCACCCCAAAGTTTGCGCCCTGGAAGGTAGCAAATTTTTCTTCAAATTCCTTGACTTTTTTCCCGTAAAACCAGTGGCCGCTTTCAAAAACTTCCAGAAGATTACTTTTCTCTGGCTCTCCGAAAATCGGCCAGGCTGGCCAGGGCTTTTGACTAACATCTCTGACTGGCCTACCTCCATCAATCGCCAATCCTCCCATATTTTCCTCCGGTGAATATCTTAGCTGACCTAAACGCCATGTTGTATTCTATCATCGGCAGATAAAAAAGGAAGAGAAGTAATATCAGCGCCATTAAACAAATAAGACAGGACGTTTGTATTCTTGAATCTAACCCCATTGCCATTTCCGGGCAATCTTCATATCAAGGACGTGGCAAGAACTGACCAACGGTTTCTCTATTTCACTATTCCCGGGAAAGGTTGTCTGAATTGACTTGAACATTTAAAAGTAGTTATTCAGCAAAATTTCACTGGACCATACACGGTGGGAATTCACTTTGGCCCCACATAAAATCTTCCCGTCAGTCAGTAAGAACAGTGAGAAAAATGATAGAGGTAATTTACCAGCTAAAAGAATAAATCACCCCATCAGCTAACTCAAACCTGATCCGGACACACTGGTAAAGATAGCGGGTCGGTAAGCCAGTTTTCCAACGGAGGATATGGTTTTGGTTATCTCCCCGGATTATCAAGGAATCCATTAGGTGAAACCCCGGCAGTTTTCTACCAAAACCATCACATAGTTCTGCCCGAAGCCAGCCCTTGATATTGGCATCAAGGCGGAGCTCCGAAGTAGTAGGGAAAAAAGGAGGAGTGAGAAATCCACCGGGGTTGACTCCAGCAGCGACACCCACCATTCGTCCCTTCTTAAAGGTAGCCGCGGCTGGTTTTGTTAAACATTTCTTAGCATTATGAGGAAAAGCAGTGTCAGTATATAGACATAGCCAGTCTTCACCAGTGTCAATCCAGGTGTTACTGGCGTAAATACCAACTGTATCCAGCAATTTAGACTCAGGATGAGACCGGGGAATGAAACCACCTCTCACCGGACGATGCCATTTCCGGCCCCCGTCAAAGGAAAAGCCCAGTTCCGTATCCATGCTTTGCTGCCCTTCTTCTACTCGATAGTAACCTAAGCTACCTACCAGAAAATCTTGATAGCTTTGCACTGCCAAGAAATAAAATTGCAGGTCCCAGGGGTCGTTACTATCAGGAATGAGCAGCAATTCCGGTTCGCTCCAGGCCAGTCCATCTTGGCTTAACCGGCGGTGAATCAGCCGGTGCATTCCCGGACAGTTGTCAGTTTCTACCCGGCGGTCAGGAATCGCCGGATGAAGCCAGACAGAATAGCATTCGTACCTGTCAAGAACGGAATTATAATAAACATGGGTAGCATCGTTGGTTAATAGTCGCTTCCGGACTAGGTATTCCTCAGAAAATTCTGTTTCCTCTCCGGCCCTCATTATTTCCCTGGTCTCTTTATCCCCAGGATGATAAAGAACTGGTTCACCGGTCACCCTCCAGTGTAACCCATCTTCACTTTCAGCAGTCAGATAACGCACCTGGCTATCACCATGCTTCCAGAAATACATCCGCCAGCGACCATCTCTGAGAGGAACAATCTGAGGCTGACCAACAGCCAGCTGGTTACCCGCAAGCCCTTCAAAGAAAATCAAGTTGCTAGGCTGATGGGTAACTTCTCTCTGACCTAAAAGAGATGGTTCCCAGGTTAAACCATCATCTGATTCCCAGACAGAAATACCCATAGAAATTTCTCCGAATTCTCTGGTGGTAGCATAAAGACGATAACGGCCATTACTCAGCGAAAGAAGGGTGGAAGCAAAGGTACTTACCTGACCAGGAAGATTTCCTTCAAAATTTACCTGCCGCTTTTCCACTGGGCCATATACCAGCTGAACATTGAAAGAGTTTTCCGGCAGAGATTCTTCCAGAAAAAATCTCTGCCGGGGTATCTGGTGAGGCAATAATCCTTTGCCTAATACCAGTCTTGGGGAAATAGTATTATTCACTTTTCGCCTTCTGGCAGGAAAAACAAACAGTGACATCTGCTCGCTGAAAGATTTCCTTTGACAGTTCCGCAATCCGCTGATTTAACCTCGCTGTTTCCTTTATGGGCATCTCCGGTTTAGTAGTAAAGCCTACTTCCAGAAAAATCCTTCTCCCAGCCCTTCTTAACCGCAGTCGTCGGATAGCACTTAAATTAAATTCTTTTCTCACTCTTTCAGCCAGTTCTCTCGCCTCAGAGATGGTTAGTCCTCCTGGGTTAACATCCAATAGGTCCTCCATACTGAAACGAACAATTCTTATTGGCTCCACCACCAGAAAACCAGCTAGGACAAGACTCATCATTGGGTCCACATATGCCGCCCACCGATTCTGTCCCAAATGAGAAAACTGCCAGGCAAGAAGAAAGCCAACGGCAATGCCCAGAGATGAAAGTCCATCGTTAAACCATCCAACCGCATTTACCTCCAAAATCATTGAGTGAAACCTCTGGCTGGCTTTCCGTAAGACAGGTACCAGGATAAAACTGATGACCATAGTCATCACTGCCAGATAAACTCCAGCCTGGTAACTTTTTACTTCCTCCGGATGGATGATGTCCTGAATGGCGTATTTAACTCCTGCCGCACACAAAGCCAGAATCAGAACACCAGAAAGAAAAGCGGTTAGCGGTTCATACTTAGAAAAACCGAATTGGTAGCGGTCATTCGGCTCCCGGTCAAGGGTGACAATCACCCGGTGGTAGAAAATTCTGGTAATGACATCCACCAGATGGGCACTGGAAGCAACCAGAAGGGCAATGGAGTCAATCGTCAGACCTACCCCTGCGGTTGCTAAAAAAAGTGTCAGGCTGCCGATTAAGGAAATAAGATTGAGCCTGATTTCTTTGCTTTGAAAATTCATCATTCAGCTCCACAAAAGTGGGTGACCATTAGTTTATCAGAAAAAAACAGCTGTTTCCAGTAATTTGGTTAACAACCCAGAAAGAATTATCCTATTGGTGGTTGGAGGATATAGTAGCGGAGAGGAATTTTGCCTCTCCGATAAGGCTTCAGTCTGGATACTTTTCCATGGAAATTGGAGAAACCAAGGAGAAGGTAGCCATTGTCACGGGAGCCAGCCGTGGCATCGGCGCGGCTATTGCTAAAAAGTTGGCTGAAGCCAAAGCGTGGGTAGTCCTGGTAGCTAGAGATAGAGCGAGACTTCAGCTGGTAGCAGCAAGCATTCAAAAAAATGGGGGAAAGGCCTGGTGCTTGCCGGCTGATGTAATAGAAGAAAAACAGGTGAGAGAAATGGTCCAAAGCGTGGTGAAACGTTTCGGTCGCATAGACATTCTGGTGAATAACGCTGGAGTAGGCTATGCCGCGGCCATCCCTGAGACCACGGTTCAGGATTGGGACTTGATGATGAACACCAATGCTCGGGGGGCTTTTCTCTGCAGCCGGGAAGTTCTCAAGGTGATGAAAGACAAGAAAATTGCAGGTAGCATTATCAATATTGCCTCTTTGGCCGGGAAGAAGGGTTACCGGCATCAGGCTGCCTATTGCGCTTCCAAATTTGCTCTGGTTGGCTTCACCAAGGTCTTAGCGATAGAAGGCCAACCCTTGGGCATTCGGGTCCATCTTGTTTGTCCTGGCGGGGTCAATACAGAGTTCATCAAACGCATCCGACCAGACATTCCTCCGGAAACTTTAATCCAGCCAGAAGAGGTGGCTCAGGCCGTTATGTTCCTTCTTCAGCAACCAACCAGGATTGCTACCGATGAAATACTGATCCGCCGTTTTTCCAGCGAAATCATTTAACCAGGAGGGAGCATGGAAAAAGTGAAGGACCGACTCTGGCTATGGGGGCAGAAAAACCATCATCTTCACTACCACCTGCCTGGAGAATCAAAGATTGAACCAGTCCAGGCAGCCAGATACCTTGGCACTCCCAATATTCTTATTGTGCGATATGGGGACTGGCCTCCTTTGCCTTATGAACCGCTGGCGGAAAGTCTGCGGGAATTGAAACAGGTAGTCTGGTCAATCGCTGGGGCTGGCGGCGCTACCATCAATGGCCAGGAAAGTGACCTGAAAGAAGTTCTGGCTTTAGCTCAGTCTTTCCCCAATATAACCGGGGCGATCATGGACGACTTTTTTGAGGAGGGAAAAGCTCGGTGGACCAGGGAACAGGTGCGCGGGTACCGGCAGACCCTTCACAGTTTTTCCCCAAAGATTAACCTCTGGTGTGTCCTTTATTTGGACCGGGACCTAAGAGACGATATCAAAGCCTATCTGGATGAGTTTGATATTATCACCCTTTGGACCTGGCGGGCAAGAAATCTCAAGGCGCTGGAAAAGAACTTTCATCAGGCAGTGGCTTTAGCTCCAAGGAAACGGTTTGTTCTGGGTTGTTACATGTGGGATTATGGCGACGACCAGCCTCTTCCCCTATCGGAAATGGAGACCCAGTGTGAACTTGGCCTTCGCTGGCTCCGCTCTGGTCTCATTGAAGGATTGATTTTCTTAGCCAGCTGTCTTTGCGACCTTCATCTGCCAACTGTTGCCTTTGCCCGAGAATGGGTCAGCCAGGTCGGAGAAAAAAGATTGACTGACTAAACCAGTGCCCCTTGCTGCTTCAATTTTTTTTGAACCATTTCCACCGGTAAGTCTTTCACTCTTGCCTTTAACCTGCTGGCCAATGCCGCCGCCACCCCGGCTGCCTGACCCATCGCCATACAGGGAGCCATCACCCTGATAGCGGCCATTGCCTTAGGATTGGCAGAGACACATCTTCCGGCGGCCAGAAGATTAAAGCGACTGGCGGCAATCAGACATCCCAGAGGAATAGTGTAGTACTCGCCTTCTGGAGGATGGAGTTTTTCTTCCAGGTGCTCGGAATATTTCTGAAGCATCACGCATGGCTCTTTGGTTGGACAGCCCTTTTTACAGAG
>JAMWDF010000072.1 GCA_023818865.1 Candidatus Omnitrophota bacterium | reverse complement strand
TCCTTTAGGCATGTGCTTTTCCTTCTCTCCCTTTTCTTTTTCAGCTTGTCCCGGTAATAGATTGCTTCTTCAAAATCTAAGCGTTTAGCCGCAGCCATCATCTTTTTGTCCAGAATCCGAATGAGTCTGGCCACATCCTTGCCGTAAAATTCCTCCTCTTCCCTTACCAGCTTTTCTTGGTCTTTTTTCTTGGAACCGATGATTTCAGCCAAGGTTTGGTGAATAGGTTTTTTCACCGTTTTAGGAGTAATGTTGTGTTTTCGGTTGTATTCCATCTGCAGGGTTCGCCTCCGTTCAGTCTCTCGGATGGCGGCCTCCATCGCCGGCGTTATTCTATCGGCATACATCACCACTTCTCCGTCAACACTCCTGGCCGCCCGTCCAGCAATCTGGATGAGCGAGGTTTCTGAGCGCAAAAAGCCCTCTTTATCGGCATCAAGGATAGCCACCAAGCTTACTTCTGGTAAGTCAAGGCCCTCCCGGAGAAGATTGATGCCTACCAGAACCTCAAACTTGGCTTCCCTAAGTCCTTTCAGAATCTCTACTCTTTCCAGGGTATCAATTTCATAGTGAAGGTAGTGCACCTTAATCTTGAAATCTTTAAGATACTCAGCAATTTCCTCAGCCAAATGTTTGGAGACAGTAATTACCAGTGTTCGCTGTTTTTTCCTAACTCTATCCTGAATTCGACTGATCAGATCATCTATCTGATTTTTGCTCGGACGAACAGTGATAGGAGGATCAACCAGCCCGGTAGGCCGAATAATCTGCTCGGCTACCAACGGGGAAGATTCCCCTATTCTTCTTACCCCGCACCTGGCCAGTTCATAAGGTCCTGGGGTGGCGGAAACAAGAATTACCTGGTTTACCAGTTTTTCAAACTCTTCAAACCGCAGCGGGCGGTTATCTAAAGCCGAAGGCAAGCGAAAGCCAAACTCTACCAAGGTTTCTTTCCGGGAACGATCACCGTGGTACATCCCCCGCAACTGGGGGACAGTAACATGAGACTCATCAATGAAAATCAAATAATCATCCGGGAAATAGTCCAGCAGCACTTCCGGTCTTTCTCCGGGCAGTCGGCCAGCGAGATGCCGGCTATAGTTTTCTATTCCATGACAGTAACCCAGTTCAGCCAACATTTCCAGGTCATATTCGGTCCGGGATTTTAACCTTTCCGCTTCCAGATTCTTGCCCTGCCTCTTCAGTTCTTCTAACCTTTCTTTCAGTTCCTCCCGAATGCTTGCCATCGCCTGTTCCAATTTTTCTCTCGGGGTGACAAAATGTTTGGCTGGATAAATATCTATTTCTTCTATCTTTTCTATGCCTTTACCGGTGAGGAGGTCAAACCTTTCTATCTGTCCCACCGTATCATCATTAAGGGTTAAACGCAACCCTGTTTCTTCGTAGGCTGGAACAATCTCCACGTTCTGGCCTCTCACTCGGAAACAGCCCCTCTTCAGATCAAAATCGTTCCGTTGATACTGAATTTCTACCAGGCGGCTGAGAATAGACCGCCGGCCAAGTTTCTGGCCAGAGGTGACCTTCAGCATCATTGCCCGGTGATCTTCGGGGCTCCCAATGGGATAGATACAGGAGACACTGGCCACAACAATGACATCCCTAGCTGAAAGGACAGCGCTGGTAGCTGCCAGGCGCAACCGATCGATGTCATCATTGATCGCCGCATCCTTTTCTATATAGGTATCCGTCTCCGGAATATAGGCTTCTGGCTGGTAATAATCATAGTAACTCACGAAGTAGCGTACCCGATTGCCAGGGAAAAACTGCCGAAATTCGCCAAATAACTGAGCCGCCAAGGTCTTGTTGTGAGAAATCACTAGGGTGGGACGGTTGACCGCTAAGATGACCCGGGCCATGGTGTAGGTCTTGCCACTTCCGGTAACCCCCAACAGAGTCTGGTATCGTTCTCCCTGCTTAAGATTTTTCACCAGTTGCTCAATTGCCTGGGGTTGGTCACCGGCTGGCTGGAAATCAGAAATCAGACGAAACTCACTCATCACTGCTCCTCACAATCCCGCGTCGTGTTGAAAACCACTAGCTATCCTCTCTGGCAGTTCCTTTTCCAGAAAGTACTTTGCTTCTTCATAGATGTCGCTATAAGGATAGAAAATGACGATCTGGCGCAGGGCATTCTTTGCTCCCTCGTAGTCTCCTTTTTCTAGCAGGTATTTTCCCACTGTAAACAGAGCGTTATCAGCCAGTTTGCTGCAAGGGTAACTCCGGATAAAGTTCTTATAGGCGGTAATTGCACTATCCCTCTTTCCCTGCCGTTCCAATGATTGGGCCAGCTGAAACTGAACTTTCTCCGGTAAGGTCGCCAAAGGCTCCAGTTGAAGCAACTTTTCATAGAGTTCGCTCGCTCCCACCCGGTCTTCTTCCATCTCTTCCTCAATTTTTCTTAAATCAGGGGCCACTTCTCCCAGCAATTTAGTTGCTTGGACAGCCGGACCCAGAAATTCCTGAAGGGCATACCGGCCAGTTTCCACCAGACTGCGGTGGCGGGCCTCTTGAAAGAGACGCACTCCGATGGCCACAATTGCCCCGAAAACAAACCCAGCAAAATGAGCGGCAAAAGCTACCGAACTTAAGGCGATTTCCCTGGCCACCAGATAGCTATAAATTGCCTGTTGAATAAACCATAATGCCAACCATAAACTGGCATAAAGTTCAAATTCTCCCCAGCGGAAAAACAGTAAGAAAAAAGCCAGGTATTTGAAGGTAATCCGGCTTCTGGGAAAAAGGACAGCATAGGCGCCCATTACCCCGGAAATAGCACCGGAAGCCCCGATGGTGGGGATGGTGGTGTGCTTCTCTGGAATCATCACTGAGTAAAGCAAAGAAGAAAAAATTCCGGCTGTCAGATAGAATAACAAGAACTGGACCCGGCCCCATCTATCTTCAAGGTTATCTCCCATCAACCAGAGAAACCACATATTGGAAGCGAGATGAAACAGGCCTCCATGAAGAAACAGGGAGGTAAGTAAGGTCACTGGCGCAAACCGGGCTGGAGTGAAACCATAATGGAGAACAATTTCCTTATAAACCTCGGGGCTAAAAGCAAAGGCAAAGTAAATCCCACAGTTGGCAAGAATGATTAGTAAGACTACCACGGGGAATCTTTTCACTCCGTATTCATCTCGCACCGGTAGGAAGAGGAACATTTTAATGTTATTTTATCCTGGTAACAAATTAACTTCAAGAATCTTGACTTACCTCTCCGCTCGTTATACTCTGTCCCTAAGATTCAAGGAGGTGAAGATGCCAGAAACCAGACGAGCGATGGCTATCGGCTGCCATCCGGACGATATTGAATTCATGATGGCCGGTACCCTTATTCTCTTAAAGGAAGTGGGCTGGGAAATTCATTATATGAACGTGGCCAACGGTTCCTGCGGAACCGCCCAGCATTCCCGAGACGAGATCGTGGCGATCCGGGGGGAAGAAGCCAGAAAGGCAGCCGAATATATTGGCGCTATTTTTCACCCGAGTCTGGTGGATGATTTAGCAGTTTATTACGAACCGAATATCCTGGCCAGGCTTTGCGCAGTAATCCGGCAGGTCCAACCCAACATTATCCTTACTCATTCCCCTTGGGAATATATGGAGGACCATTCCAATACCTGCCGTCTGGCAGTAACAGCCGCCTTCTGCCGCGGAATGCGCAATTTCCTTACCCAGCCATCAGTCCCCCCGACGCACCAGGCAGTGACAATCTATCATGCTCTCCCTTATGGATTGAGAGACCCTTTGAGAAAAAGGGTTCGGGCCGGGCTCTATGTGGATATTACTGGGGTAATTGAACAAAAAAAGCAAATGCTGGCCTTCCACCGCAGCCAGAAAGAGTGGTTGGATATTAGCCAGGGTCTGGGCGCTTACCTCAACGCGATGGTAGAAATCTCTCAGGAGATTGGCCGGCTCTCCAAAAAGTTCCCCTATGCGGAAGGCTGGCGCCGGCATCTCCATTTAGGCTTTTGCGGACCGGATGACGACCCGTTAGCGGAAGCCTTGGGGCAAAAGGCCTACCCGGATTTAGACTACGAGGCCCAGCTGAACCGTTTCTGACCAGGCCCTGATCTTCAAAGTTTAAACAACCCCTTAAACCCGAGGAAAGCCAAAGACATAAGGCTGGCAGTGATAAAAGCAATTGGTACTCCTTGAAAAGAAGGTGGCACCGGAGCGCTATCCACCCTTTCTCTCAGTCCAGCAAAAAGAAGAATAGCCAGGCAGTATCCGCCAGAAACACCCAGGGAGTAAACCAGGTTCTGAAGAAAATTTAGTTGATAATCAATTCCGAGAAAAGCGGCAGCCAGAATAGCGCAGTTGGTGGTAATCAGCGGCAGGTAAATGCCGAGAGCCCGGTAAAGGGCTGGCGATTTCTTTCTGAGGATAATTTCTTCAAATTGCACCAGGGAAGCTATAGTCAAAATAAAAGCGGTGGTGCGCAGATACTCAAGATGGAGCGGCAGCAAGAGGTAATGATAAACCGCCCAACTGACTGAAGACGACATCACCATCACAAACATCACGGCCAGGCCCATCCCGAGAGAAGCCGCCAGGCTGTTAGATAGCCCAAAAAAGGAACAAAGGGCAATAAACTTAATTAACAAAATATTGTTGACTAGGAAAGCGGAAAGAAAAATTAAGCCCAAATTTAGCTGGTTCAGCATCGGTTCCTCCGGCCAGCCAGATTATTCTTTAGAGCAATTAAGAAACCAAGAACCAAGAAAGCTCCTGGGGGTAGGATCATAATCAGGAAGGGCTTATAATTTTTGCCAAAAAGCGTCAGGGGGCCGATAGTCCCGTTGCCCAGACCTTCTCTGATGATTGCCATGAGGACAATCACCAGGGTAAAACCAAGTCCCATTCCCAGAGCATCCAGCAATGAATTAAATACATTGTTCCTGGCAGCAAAGGCTTCTGCCCGACCGAGAACAATACAGTTAACAACGATTAAGGGAAGAAAAACTCCCAAGTTCCTCTTCAGTTCGGGGAGAAAAGCCGCCAGGGTATAGTCAGTGATAGTCACAAAGGTGGCGATAACGACAATAAAAACGGGAATGCGCACCTGACTAGGCACCCACCGTCTGATGGCGGAAATAATCAGGTTAGAGCCAAAAAGAACAAAGGTAAAAGCAACGCCCATTCCTAGGGAATCAGTCACCGAACTGGAAATGGCCAATAACGGACACAGACCCAGCATTAATGTCAAGACTGGGTTTTCTTTCCAAAGACCGTCACTAAAACTTTGCCAGTTGACCAGTTTTTTCATAGATCCTTCTCAGAGGAACCGCTTTTCTCCGTCGGAGCAAGCAGATTTAAAGCTTTTCTCACTCCTTCGGCAATCGCCCGGGAAGAAATGGTCGCCCCGCTGATGGCATCAATCTTCCCTTCAGGCCGTTCAGTTTTCAGATAAAGCTGCTCCAGAGTTAACTGATCAAACTGTTTCAGAAAAGATCCCTGGGCCACCCTGGCACCTAGCCCTGGTGTCTCGTTATGTTGAAGAACTTTTACTTTTCTTATTTTGCCCTCGGTGTCGACCCCTACCAGCAAAAAAATTTCCCCTCCATAGCCAGTCACCCGATTTTGCACAATTTGTCCCAATTTTACTCCAGCCTGGTCATAGACAATGGTCACTGGCAACTGACCGACCTGGACATCTTCCATTTTTTTCCCCTCAGGAAATATCTCCTGGCATAAATTTTCTTTTTCCTTTCTTTTTTGTTCCTCAATGCGGGGAGACGCGACTGCATAAACCTGAGAAAGGAGAAAGCCAGCAGTCAGGGTGACAACCACCAGAATAACCACCCCGGCAACCCGTTCTTTAGTTTTCATGACCTGACCTCATTTTTCTAACCGGTCTTTGTCCGTAGACCGTAGGCATTGTTGCCCGGTCAATTACCGGCACCAGTATGTTCATAAAGAGAATAGCATAGCAAACACCCTCGGGGTAACCTCCCCGCATCCGAATTAACATAGTGATTACCCCGCAGCCGACTCCAAAAATTAACTTCCCTCTGGTACTAAGCGGGGAAGTCACATAATCAGTGGCCATAAAGAAAGCCCCGAGAATTAAACCACCGGAGAAGAGATGAAACAACACATTCTGACGAAAAACAGCGGCCAGAAGAGCCACAGTCAGCAGATAAGTAAAAGGAATGTGCCAGGTGATAATTTTACGCGCCAAGAGAATTGCGGCCCCTACCAACAGCAATAAGACACTGGTTTCTCCAAGACAGCCAGGTCTAATTCCCAAAAACAGACTTCCAAGGGAAGGCAGATTACCGGCAAGATTTTCCTTAACTATGGCCAGGGGCGTGGCGGCGGTCACCGCGTCTACAGCAGGCTGAAATGGCGGTAAAAACCGGGTCATCTCCACTGGGAATGACGCCAGAAGAATCGCCCGAGCAGCCAGAGCTGGGTTGAAGATGTTGTAGCCCAGACCGCCGAATAGTTCCTTCACCAAAAAAATGGCCAGAAACCCGCCCAGAACAGCCATCCATAGCGGCAATGTGGGAGGAATAACAAAAGACAGCAGCAGCCCGGTGACCACAGCACTCCCGTCAGCAATCCTAAACGGACGGCGAAAGAACGCTTGGCAGACAACCTCGCTAATCACACAGGTAAGTATGGTCACCAGAATAATGTTAAGAGCGTGAAAGCCAAAAAAGTAAACTCCGCCAGCCGCGGCTGGCATAAGGGCGAGCACTACTGTCCACATCACCCGACTGGTAGTCTCCGCTGACCGGAGATGAGGCGCTGGAGTTAAAAGAGGAATTTTTTCCATCAAGATTTCCTTCTTTTTAGTTCTGCCTTCGCCCACTTAAACCAGGCAACTAATGGTAATTTTGAAGGACAAACATAGCTACAACAACCACATTCAATACAGTCGTTCACGTTTAACTGGGCACACCGGTCCCAGTTTCCGGTTCGGGCCTGTCGTCCCATCTCGGCCGGGACCAACCCCATAGGACAGGCTTCCAGACAACGGCCACAACGAATGCAGGGCGCCTGCTCAGAGTAACCTTCTCTTTGTCCCAAAACCAATAGGCCACTGGTACCCTTCAAAACAGGGACATTTTGATCAGGGATAGATACACCCATCATCGGCCCACCCATTACCAGTTTTTGCCCGGCTTTAACTTTTATCCCTAGATAATCAAGAATATCTGCCACCAAAGTTCCCACCGGCACCCGTAAATTCACCGGTCTATCCACCAGACCAGAAACAGTCAGGACGCGGTCTACCACCGGCCAGTTTTCCCTCACTGCTTTCAGTACCGCCAAAGATGTCTGAACGTTGAACACTAGGCAGCCAACATCTATCGGCAGTTTTCCTGAGGGTACCTGACGACCGGTCACCGCTTCAATCAATTGTTTTTCGCTTCCCTGAGGGTATCTTTCCGGGAGAATCTCAAGCCTCATTCTTGCCGGCCACTCCCTTTCAGCAAAACAGGCTTTCACCAGAGCCTCTAAAGCGCCTTTGCTCCCTTCCATCGCTATTACTGCTTCAGAAACCCCGGTTGCTCGGCAAATCACCTGCAATCCTTCCAGAACCTGGCTTGTCTCTTCTCTCAATACCTGTTCATCACAAGTAAGAAATGGTTCACACTCACAGGCATTCAAAATTACCATCTCTGCGGTTCTACCTGGTGGAACAGAAAGTTTCACATGAGTGGGAAAAGCTGCCCCACCCATACCCACAATCCCGGCCGCTTTTACCCGCTCAACGATTTCTGAGGGGGTCAAATCTTGCCAGTCTGATAGACTACTTTGTTTTCTTCGGTCACTCCCATCAGCCTCAATCACTATCGCCAAACTGCGCCGGTTTGAGGGTAAATACCAGGGCTCAATGGCAGTAATTTTCCCGGCGAGGCTAGCATGATAGGCGCTGCTAACAAAACTCTCTGGCTGACCGATAAGGTCACCTAAAGCCACTAAGTCACCTTTTTTCACTACCGGCCCGGCTGGTGCACCGGTATGCTGGGAAAGGGGAATAACTACTTTTTGAGGCAAAGGGAAATTCTGAATGGGCTGGGCCCGAGTCAGCTGTTTGAAAGAAACAGGATGAATTCCTCCAGAAAGCATTTCAGGCTCCAAACTTTTGCAACCGCAAACTACAAGCGAGCATTAACATCATTGCTTCAGTTGAATGAAACAAACCTAACATCCCTTCGGCGCATTCCCGTTCGGTAAAGCGGTTGACGTGGTCAGGAATGATGTAACGCGATAGCAGCATAAAAGGCACCGGGTGCCAAGAATGACCCCGAAGGCTAGACGGAGTGGAATGGTCACCAGTAATTACCACTACTTCAAAACCCATCTCTTTTACAGCGGAAATCTTGCTGTCAATCTGTTCCAACGATTGAATCTTTCCGGAAAAATTTCCGTCTTCTCCCATAGAATCGGTTTTTTTCAGATGAAGGTAGAAGAAATCGTAATCTTGATAAGCCTGGCGTATTGTTTCCAATTGGTCTTCCAGGCTATCGCCAGGAGAAAGGATATCCATCCCCACCAGTTTTGCCAACCCTTTGTACATTGGATAACTGGCTACGCAAGCCGCTTTCAATAGGTAGCGTTCAGTAAAGGTAGGTATTTCCGGAAGTTTGGAAAAGCCTCTCAACAAAAGGGTGTTTGCCCGGGAATTTGTCGTTTTCAATGCTGCCTCAGATTTCCTCAGAAATTCTGTTAGAAGTTTCGCTGTCCGGTCTCCTTCCGGAGAGACAGGCTCAACCGCTCGCAATCTTTTTCCTTCTTTCTGCGGGTCGTTTTCCGTGACCGCCGCCGACAAATCTCCGCCTGAGACCACAATCGCCACCCGATGCTCCTTCACTGTCTTGATGGTGAATTTAGCCCCAGAGATTTCTCCAATTTCCTTTTGTAAAAGATCAACCAGCCGTCGGTTCTCCTCAGTGGAAATCCTGCCTGCTCGTCTATCGGTCACCACACCTTCGCTATCAATTGTGGCAAAATTCCCCCTGATGGCCAGATCTTCTTTACCTACACTCAATCCGATACCCAAGCACTCTAAGATTCCCCGGCCGATCTGATACTTAATCGGATCATAGCCAAAAAGACCCAGGTGGGCTGGACCACTTCCTGGAGTAACTCCCAAAGCCACTGGAATCATTAATCCGCAGGCAGCGCCATGGGCTAAAGCATCCAGGTTGGGTATATGGGCACCTTCCAGTTCGGTCAATCCAGTGTCCGGATGCGGTAACCCCCCCAGTCCGTCAATTACCACCAAAAGAATTTTGCTTTCATTCTTTTGCACCAACTGAGGCAAAATTTTCTCTGTGTCCATCTGCTTTCTACCTCCTTAAAAGATATTTGGGAAACTGATGGCGGTAGGATAT
Source organism: Candidatus Omnitrophota bacterium (assembly GCA_023818865.1). Lineage (GTDB taxonomy): Bacteria > Ratteibacteria > UBA8468 > B48-G9 > DSTR01 > JAMWDF01. The sequence goes on along the minus strand of JAMWDF010000072.1, from coordinate 880 downwards.
AATCTACCTGGGAAAAAGTCAAGACATTTTGGAGGAGAGAATGCTTTATGTAGTCGGGACGCCAATCGGGAACTTGAGTGACATCACCTTGAGGGCGCTGGAAATCTTAAAGAAGGTGGATAGCATTGTCTGCGAAGATACCCGGGAAACGTTGAAATTGCTGAAACATTATGGCATTGAAAAGCCTCTCTTCAGTTTTTTCCGGGAAAAGGAAAAAGAGAGGGTGACTGGCCTCATCCGGATGCTTAAGGCGGGAAAAACCCTTGCTCTAGTCTGCGACCGGGGCACTCCAGGCATATCTGACCCAGCCTATCTCCTGGTAAGAGCAGCCAGAGAGGCTGGCATTCCGGTTTCGCCCATCCCTGGCCCCTCTTCTTTAACCGCGGCTCTCTCTGTCTCTGGTCTTCCAGCTGATTCGGTCGCCTTTTACGGATTTTTGCCGCGGAAAATAGGCAAAAAGAAAAGGCTCTTTGAGAAGTTAAAGAATTACGAAGAAACCTTGGTTTTCTTTGAATCAGTTCATCGTCTCCAGCAGACAATGCAATTACTCCAGGAAATTTTCGGCAACCGGGAGGTCACTCTCTGTCGGGAGCTGACCAAGAAGTTTGAAGAGATCCAAACAGGACAGTCAACAGATATAGCCAATTGGCTTCAGAAAGAAAAAGTTAGGGGTGAATTTGTTATCCTGGTGAGAGGAAAGCCCAAAACAGAGACGAGAAACCGATTCAGCAATTTACCTAGAGAAAAACAGAGTGGAGGAAGTCTGTTGACCTCCGCCTAATTTACTATGTAAGAAACTCATTTGACAGGGGGAATTATGGTAATGAAGTTTTTTCGGAAAAGAAAGAATGCCAGAATAATTCTTTGGGTCACCGCCATT
>JAMWDF010000071.1 GCA_023818865.1 Candidatus Omnitrophota bacterium | reverse complement strand
TTTTTGTGGCTCTGACCGGATAAAAATTTGGCGGCCATTATTTTGTCAAAGAGGTATTTGAACGGCAAAAAGCAGTCGCCGCTATAGTAAAAAATGATTATCCCGTTAGCGATAATTCTCTTATTCGGGTGGCAGACCCCCTAAAAGCTTTAGCGGAGATTGCTCGGGGCTACCGGGAGCAATTTAATGTAGAAGTGCTGGCTATTACTGGGAGTACCGGAAAGACTACCACCAAAGAAATTATTGCCAAGGTTTTAGCCCGCCGCCACCGCGTGCTGGCTACCCCGGGTAATTTCAACAATCAAATTGGGTTGCCACTTACACTTTTGGAACTGGAAACAGCCCACCGTTTCTGTGTCATTGAAATGGGTATGAATCACCCGGGAGAAATTGAATGGTTGTGTCAGATAGCCAAACCATCTTCCGGATTAATTACCGGGGTGGGCTGGGCTCATGCTGGCTTTTTTGAAAATTTGAAAGAGATTGCCCTGGCGAAGGCAGAACTCCTAAGGCATCTTCCTGAGACAGGTCGGGTTTTTTTGAATACTGATACTCCTTACTATTCTCTGTTAAAAAGCAGAACCAAAGGTCCGCTTATTCCTTACGGTACCAAGACTGGGGCAGTAGTTAAAGGTTATCTCCAAGAGGAGGCACTTTTCTCTTTTAGCTTCAAAATAGGAGAAACCGGGCGTTCCATTAAGATGGGGTTCTGGAATCCGGTGTGGATGACTACTGCTTTGGCGGCGATGGCTGTGGGAAAGGCGTTTGGGGTACCGGAGGAAGAAATCAAAGAAGAGATAGAGTCTATGCGTCCCTTACCTGGCCGGGGGCAAGTATTAGTTTTTGGTGGGCTAACGGTTATTGATGAGAGTTATAACAGTAATCCTGACTCCCTCAAACAGGCTCTGCTGGCCTTACAGAGAAAGAAGGTCAAAAGAACAGTAGCGGTGATCGGGGATATGGCTGAGTTAGGTAAGCGTTCTTCTTACTTCCATGCCATGATTGGTCGTCTTATCCGCCGTTTTTCTCCTGGTCTAGTTTTGCTGATGGGGAAGGAAACTATCCGCACCTGGCAGGAGGCGGGAGAGAAGAAATGTCTTCACTTTGACAATATAGAAGCTCTGGAAAAGAGTTTACCTGGGTTACTTTATCCAGGAGACCTGATTCTGGTTAAAGGCTCAAGAATAATGGGCTTAGAAAAAATAGTTTCTTTCTTGAATCATCACTGCGGGAGAAGAAATGTTAGCTAACTGGCTATGCAGTTTAACCTTCATCTGGTTCGGTTTTAACGTTTTTCGTTATATCACGGTAAGGGCAGTTCTGGCCACCTTCACCTCTCTCTTTCTCTCCATATTAATAGGGCCAGTTCTTATCAAGAAACTCAAGAATTTCTGTCACCCAACCCTGTTAGAGTTTAAGGAAAACAAGAGCAAGACTCCAACCATGGGAGGTTGGCTAATCATTGGTACGACCTTGGTATCAGTTTTTCTCTGGGCCGATTTAGAAAACATCTATATTTGGTTACTAGTGCTGGTGATGACCTGGTTAGGTGTTTTTGGCTTCTGGGATGATTATCTTAAGTTGAAGACGAAAAGTCATAAGGGAATGAGACCGGCGGTGAAGATCATTGGCCAGGCAGCCATTGGTTTTATCGTTGGTTTTATTCTTTATTACCACCCGACGCTCGGTTTTAATCCTTCCGTGGCGATGCCTTTTTTGAAAAAAGTCGTCCTTCCCCTGGGTTGTTACTACATTCTTTTTTCCACCTTTATCCTGGTGGCTACTTCCAATGCGGTCAATCTGACTGACGGAATGGACGGATTAGCAATTGGGCTAATATTAATGGTGGTGCTGGCTTACGGAGGGATAGCCTATTTGGCCGGGAATGTTAACTTCGCTACCTATCTAAATATTTTTTATGTTCGAGGCGCAGGAGAAGTCTCAATTTTTTGTGGGGCTCTAGTTGGTTCCAGCCTGGGATTTCTCTGGTATAATTGCTTCCCGGCCCAGGTTTTTATGGGTGATGTTGGTTCTTTGCCCCTGGGAGGAATTGTTGGGCTATTATCTATTATTGTCAAACAGGAAATTTCCCTGATTTTTGTCGGAGGCATTTTTGTAGCCGAAGCGCTTTCTGTTATCTTGCAGGTGATTTTCTTTCGGACAAGAGGCAAACGTATTTTCTTAATGACTCCAATCCACCATCACTTTGAACTGACGGGTTTACCCGAAACAAAGGTGGTGGTCCGATTCTGGATCGTTGGTCTAATTTTGGCTTTGTTCACTGCGGTGACGTTGAAAATCAGGTAAAGAATGGAGTTGAGAGACAAAAAGATACTGGTAGTTGGGCTGGGCAAGACAGGCTGGGCGACAGCCAGACACCTAAAAAACATAGGTGGGAGGGTGAAGGTTACTGAAAGCCGGACAAGTCCTGAATTGCAAGAAAAATCTGAATGGCTACGGCAAGAAGGGATTGAGGTAGAGATTGGCCAGCATAGTGAAGAATTTAGCCAGGATTGTGACTTAGTAATTCCTTGTCCGGGTGTTCCTCCGGAAAGTCTGCCTTTAAAGATAGCCAGGGCTTCCGGCAAGCCAGTGTGGAGTGAAATAGAAGTGGCTTACCGCTTGAGCCCCACCAGGAAAATCCTGGCTGTCACCGGAACTAATGGCAAAACGACAACTACTGCCTTGCTTGGTTCTCTTTTGAACAAAGCTGGATGGTCAGCGGTGGTCTGTGGGAATATAGGTAATCCATTTATCGGGGAGTTAGAAAGACTTTCTGAAGCAACCTGGGTGGTACTGGAGGTAAGCAGTTTTCAATTAGAATACATTCATCAATTTACTCCAGAAGTGGGTATCCTTCTGAATATTACCCCTGACCACCTTGACCGGTATGCCAACCTGGAAGAATATGCGCGGGTAAAATTCCGGCTTTTTTCTCGCCAGACGAAAAGCCAGTGGGCCATTCTCAATCAGGATGACCCATTCTGTTGCCGACTAGCTGAACAAATAGACTCCAGAACAATTTTCTTCGGTTTCACTCCCCGGAGAGATAACTTCTGGTATGAAGCCGGGAGTATCTGGACTGGTTTTTCAGAAGCCAGAAAAGAAGTTTGCCGGGTAGAGGGGGTAAAACTAATTGGTACGGGTAATCTTCAAAACATGATGGCCGTGGCGGCGGTGAGTGTTGTGTTAAAGATAGGCAGGAGAGTGGTGGAAGAGACGCTGAGAGATTTTCAACCTCTACCTCACCGAATGGAGGAGGTGGCGGAAATAAATGGGGTTCGCTTTGTTAACGATTCTAAGTCAACTAATGCTGACTCGGTGAGAAAGGCGTTAGAGGCGTTTCCTCGGAAAAGCGTGGTCCTGATTATGGGAGGCAAAGATAAGGGTTTTTCTTTTTCCGAACTTAGGCCGATAGTAGGAGAAAAGACAAAGGCGCTTATTCTTCTGGGTGAAACAGCTCGCAAAATTGCCCAGGAGTTGGAAAAGTCAGGAATTCCGATGGTGTTTGCTCCAACCCTGGAAGAAGCAGTGAAATTGGGTTACCAAGAAGCTAGCCGTGGGGAAACAATCTTGCTTTCTCCCGGCTGTTCTTCTTTTGATATGTTCACTGACTACAAGGAGAGAGGCGATGTCTTTAAGAAAACGGTCCAGACTTTATTACAGGCTGTGCGTGGTTAGTTCTCTCTTGCTGATTTTGGGAACAGCAATAGTGCTCAGTTCTTCCACCGGCCAGGCCATTGAGAAGACTGGTAATCCTTTTTATTATTTTCAACGGCATCTTATCTGGCTTTGTATTGGCGGGTTAGCCATGTGGTTGGTTAATCGGATTGGTTTGCACCGGATAGAGAAAAATCGGAGATTTTCAATGTGGATCTTTTTGATTTCCCTTTTTCTACTGCCCCTGCCCCAGTTCTTGGGGACTCTCCGGTGGATTGTTTTCGGTCCCTTCAGTTTTCAGCCGGCGGAATTGGTGAAGTTAACCTTTGTTATTTTTCTGGCGGACCACCTGCGCCGGACAAAAGATTACCGCAGGAAAATTAAACCCCTTTTCTGGCCGATTTTTCACTTTCTTTTCATCACCGTCCTTCTTCAATTTCAAAAAGACCTGGGAACCTTTGTGTTAATTTTTCTTTCTCTTGGTCTTCTTCTTTACCTCGCTGGTCAGCCTCGCCGGCATTTAGCTTCGCTGGCCTTTTCCGGCGTGGTGATCTTTGTTCTTCTAATCTGGCTTTTTCCTTACCGACGAGATAGATTTATCCATACTTTTGTCAATCCTAATGATACCATGGGGAAAGGATACCAGCCTTTTCAGTCCAAAGTAACCTTGGGCACCGGGGGGTGGTTGGGCCGAGGAATCGGGGCCGGTCTGGCGAAATTATTTTATCTGCCCGAGGCTCATAAAGATTATGTTTATGCTATCGTGGGTGAGGAAATGGGGCTTTTGGGAACTTCTACTGTCCTTTTTTTCTTTGCCGTGCTTACTATCTCTGGGTTAGAACTAAGTTTGAGAGCGAGGGATGATTTTCAGAGATTTATGGCTGCTGGAATTGGCGGTTTATTTGGCTTTCAGTTTCTTCTTCACGCGGGGGTAGTCCTATGTATCATTCCTGCTAAAGGAACCACTCTGCCATTTTTCAGCGTGGGCGGATCCTCCCTCCTGACAAACCTGATGAGTTTGGGAATTTTGCTAGCAATAGGCCGGGACGCTTGTTTCCCCTCATCCCTGGAAGATTTACAAGGGACTTCTTTGCTCCAGTTTGACCTCCAGAGTCGGCGCTTTCCGCCGATGCGTCCCCGGGTGCCTTTTCTCCCGAGATAGCAACGGGAAAATTCAGGGAATTTGTCTTTTCAAAGAAAGAGTAAAGTTGACATTAACCCTGATGGGTAAACTGGTCTTCTGTGCAACCGACCGTTCCGGACTTCCAGGCAGGACAAATAGATTTTGGAGAAAGACCGTAAAGTCTCCAGAGAATTCCTCCAGCTGGCCTGCCTGACAGTCAAAAATAAAGAAACCTTTAGCTATGTTCCTTCCTTGGAGGCTGGCAGTGATTCCCTTCTCCTGTTTCTTTTTTCTAAGTAGTTGGTTGCCAACTATCATCCCAGCGGCTTTTTTCTGGCTCAGACTGGTAAGAGTGTAAGTAAACTCCAGTTCCCCTAGAGTTAACCCGGGAAAATTCAAAGCAGGCAGGGTTTGTTTCCAGGTAGTTCCTGGCTTGAGTTCTGGTGCTGGAAAATGGGGCATAATCTCAAGAAGCCGCAAGATGTTTATTGTTCCGGAAGAAATGGGTTCAACCTTGGTGATATTTCCCTGACGATTGATTGCCATCAGATATATGCCGAAGGTGGGAGAAGTCATGGTTTCAGAAAAGGTGGTATCTTCAAGCAGATTTTTCCCTATTCTGATTAGGGTGCGTCTGGGTTCAACCTTTACCAGAGTGGTTTCTCCGTCGGTTTGTTCTGGAATGAATAGCAACCGGGTCTGAACAAAAATATCACTCTTTTCTTCCCGCTGGGTTTCAAAAGCATAGGTAGAACAACCGACAAGTTCAAGGGTATACTCTTGTTTCTCTCCCTTAGAAAACCGATATTGTGTTCCTTCTGCTGAAAGAAGACCACAGGCCAAAAACAGACCCGCCAGTAATTTTTTCATTAGTAATCAGCCACCGCTGCCTGAAGACGCTGGCAAGCTTTTTCTAAATTGTCCAGGCTGGTGGCAAAGGAAATCCGAATGAAGTGGTCTGCCCCAAAGTCTTTCCCGGGGACGACCGCTATTTGGTATTTTTCCAGGAGGCGTGTTGCCAGTTGTTCTGAAGGTATTTTACCCAGAGAAAGGAAAAAGTAAAAAGCCCCATCTGGTCGGGGGTAAATAACCTGATTGGGTAAATTCTTGATTAAATAATCACGGCGTCGGGCAAACTCAGCCACCATTGGCTGGTAAAGTTTCTCATTTTGTTTCAGAGCGACTAGGGCGGCTTTCTGGACAAAAGACACGGGATTGGAGGTTGTCTGACTTTGGATGTTAGCCACTGCTTTAGCGATATCCCTGGGTGCGGCCAGATACCCTAAGCGCCATCCAGTCATAGAAAATGTCTTGGAAAAACCGTTGACGACAATACACCTATCTTTTATCTCTGAGCTCAAAGAAGCGATACTAATAGCCGCCTTGCCATCAAAAATAATTTTCTCGTAGATTTCGTCGGAAATACAGAGAATTTCCCGGGAGAGTAAGAGCTGAGCGAGGTCTTCTAATTCTTTTTTAGTATAAACTACCCCGGTGGGATTAGAAGGAGAATTCAAGATAAACGCTTTTGTCTTAGGAGTAATTAGTTCCCGGAGGTGATTGAGCTCAACCGTGAACCGTTCATTTCTGGCGCAAATGACCGGTTGCCCCCCAGCCAGTTTGACCATCTCCGGGTAACTTACCCAGTAGGGAGCAGGGATAACTACCTCATCCCCAGGATTCAGGATGGCCATCATTAGATTGAAAAGAGAATGCTTGGCGCCATTGGAGACCACTATCTCATCAGGAAGATATGCAAGAGAATTTTCCCGATAAAGTTTCTCGCAGATGGCTTCCCTCAATTCCAGGATACCGCTGGAATCGGTATATTTGGTGAAGCCTTCTTTCAAAGATTGCTCAGCCGCCAACTTTATTTCTTCCGGGGTGTCAAAATCTGGTTCACCCACAGAAAGGTTAATTACTTCAATCCCCTGTTGTTGCAACTGGCGGGCCTTCTTGTTTACCGAGAGAGTGGCTGATGGCTGAATTTCTTTTGCTTTCAATGAGACAAAATCTTTCATTTCTCCTCCAAAGGATATTGATATTACTCGGTCACCACCGGGAAAGAATCAGGGGTAACTCTATCTCCGTAGAGCCGTCTGGCTTCCAGTAACCGCTTTCTTTGCTCCTGAAGTATCTGGAAAATTTCTGGTGGAGCATCTTCTACCTCTTGGCGGTGAAACTTCTCTACCCGGTCAAGTTTAGCTAAGTTTTCTGGAACGCGCAAAGAAAACTGCTTACGGTAATCATCCGAGGTATAATCTTTTTTCAGGATTTCCTTAAAAAGTTTGACCAGGTCTTCAAAACAGGGAATGAAACCAGTAGGAGTCCGGCGAGCTCTCATTTCTCCGTGGATTCGCCGTTCCATCCATTTAATCCAGATATGTTTATCTCTTAATCCATTGACAAATTTTCCGTCTTCATCCCGCAGAAAATAATTCACAGCAAAAATCAAAGGGGGCCGGACAAGTTTCTTCCCGAACTCCAGGTTGTTTCTTACATATTTGCCCAAAGGGATGGAAACAAAGTCTTGAATGGACATTAAATTGATTTCTTGGATGCCTTCTTGACCGATGATGGCAAAGGTAGTTTCTGTTTCTAAAGAGGCACCGTAAGCCACTATTCCGTGTGACCAATCAAAACTCTGTTGGCATGGGAACCAGGCATGACTATCCCGACCTCCGTAAATAATCCCGGAAAGATCCACTCCTTCAGGCTGATCCAAAGCCTCATCACAGTTGTCCAGGGCTTTTAATGAAACTGTGTAACGGGCATTCTTATGGGCAAATGGTATCTCTTTGCCCTGGGCATCCTTTTTCCCCCGAAACCATTTTCCTGAGAAATTTACCCCGTCTTCTGGAGGCTCTATGCCCATGCCTAACCAATACGGTCGTCCGTCTTTCACCAAAACGTTAGAAAAAATGATTTCTCCTGGATTGGTCAGAACCTTCCAGATGAGGGGATCATCAACTGGATTAACATTCTGAATAATGCCAAAAATGCCGGCTTCAGCATTTACGGCCCGGCACTGTCCTTTAATCGGCCGGAAGTAAGCAATGTCATCTCCCAGAATTTTTTCTCCAGGAAGCATGGCCGTAGAGGTTTTACCGCATGCACTCGGGAAAGCACCGGCCAGATAAGTTTTTCTTCCTTGGGGCCCGTGGACGGCCATCAAAAACATGTGTTCAGCTAACCATCCCTCTTGATCAGCCCGCCGGATGGTCAGCCGGAGAGCCAGCTTTTTTAAACCCACAGTATTACCGGCATACTGGGTGTTGACGCTATAAACGGTATCGGTCAGGTAATCAATGTAAATTCTCTTTTTTCCCGGTTCAGCGCTCACTGCTAATTCGTTTAATTTTCCCGCTGAGTGAAGGGTGGCAAAGAAACGAGCTTGAGAGCCCAGACGCCTAAATTCATCATAACCTGGTCGGTAAAGCAGGTTCAGAGAGTGGGAGACATAATAAGAATCGGTACATTCCAAACAGGGAAGACTGAATACTGAATTTTTCGGTCCCAGGGTGAGAAAGCGAACGATCATAGTTCGCCCTTTCATTGAACCAGCCAGAAGCTCCCGGATTTCCTTTAATCCCTTTTCTCTTTCTATCTGGTTAAGGGCTGGACTCAGTTTTTCCCCTTTCGGGACAAGATAGCGGGTGACTTCTCGGTCTCTTCCCTGGTCTTCAGGGCCGTCAAAGTGAACCGTATGACCAGGAATACTCAGCGGAATTTCTTCTTTCACTCGGATAGCTTCTTGGCGACTCCGGGCAATGTCCTCAGGAGAATCGGTACTTACCCAGGTTTCGTCCGGCTGACACAGTTGGATGCAGTCAGCCACGAAAGCCCATACCTTAGGATTAGCAATAGAGGCCAAAGCGCAATAGCTTTCCGGAGAAAGTTTTTTCTTGAGAACAGGAAACCTTTCCCCTGGCATGATTTTGCCCATTTTTCTCCCGTTAGCTGAACTTAATTGATTGGTTCTTACACCGTCTGCGTATTTTACTTGAGATTACCATGATTTTTTCGCTGGCGCAAATGAAGTGCAGTTGAACGCCAGTTGGCTTAAGATAGTTTATTCAGGTAAACTAAAACTTTCCGAGGATAAGAGCGTCAAACAGTAAACGCTATTTTCCTTGGAAATCTGGAGACAAAAAATGAATATCCGGTAACCTCAGGGATGACTTGAAAAAATTTGTATTGCTCTCTTTCGGATGAAAGAGGGGCAATAATGAGCGTAAAAGCAACATGAGCCTGTATAAAAATAATCGCAATCTCATTATCTTGTTCCGGCTGGTGGTAATGTTTGGAAGCCTGGGTACCGTTTGGCAGATAGGTCTGGCTGAAACTATCCAGGTTAATTATGACCCAACCAGTCCAACCAAGGGTATTCAGGAGGCGATTGATTCTCTGGCTGGTCGGGGCGGCAACGTACTTATTCCGGCAGGCCGATATATTCTCCGGTGTCCGATTTTCATCAGTGAAAACCATAGTAATCTCACCATTTCTGGAGAAGGAGTAGCGACCGTGCTGGAAACTGAAGTAGATGAATATCGCTTAAAACTCAGCCTAGATGCCCGGAAGGGAAATAAACACATCTGGGTGGTGGACTCCAGCCCGGTCAGAGTGGGTGATGGTTTGTACATATATGAAGCCGGAAATGATTTTGGCACCGGGACGGTTGCTCGGGTGGTCAGCATCAATGGTCGGTGTCTGGTTTTGAATGTTCCCCTTCTGGATAGCTACCTCACTCGGGAACAAGCAGTGGCCAGACATATCTTCAATGTCATCGTTGCCAATAATGTTTCCCAGTTGACAATTAGGAATCTTAAGGCTATGGGAAGCTTGAAAAAAGGAAGTACCATCTCTTCCTGGGTTGGTAACTATGTTTTTTTCTTGGAAGGGGCGGATATCTCCCTTTATGAGGTGACCGTAGAAGATTCGCCAGCCGACGGCATTTACGTTGGAACTCATGGGTCTTTAAGGCTCACTGATTGTCGGATAAGAAATATTGCCCAGAGGGGTATTCATCTGGCTGGTCACCGCGGCAAAGGAAGAATTCGGGGACTGGTGCAGGGGAACATTATCAGTTACGCTGGCGACTATGGTCTTTACCTTTGTGATAACTGTCGGGGGCTTGTCATTAAAGGGAATATAATCTCTGATATCGGTCTGTATGAAACAGGCTCGGGGATAACCCGAACGAGCGAGAGCCCCCCGGTAGATGTCGTAGGTACTGGCATTTTGAAGAAAATTTTTCCTGCTTACAGTAGACCAGCTGGTATTGGCGGAGTGGGGGCTGGTGGAGATGCCGACAACATCATTTCGGAAAATATCATCTATCGGGTCAAAGGTTCTGGGCTAGCGTTCCAGCGTTGGGTGGGAGAGAACCGGCCCGGAAGAAATATGAATGTTACCGCGAACCTGATTTTTGACATTTTTGGACCAGGTATTTTTCTTAACGGAGCCAGTGGGGTGTTAATTTCAGGTAACCAGGTCGCTAACTGTCAAACTGGCTTAGTGATTAAAAACTCTGCTTACTGTCACATTGAAGGCAATCTGATAAGGAATACCAAATTTGGCATCCATCTTTATTCTTTGTTACCCGAGTTCTGGACAGAAAAAAGTGTGATTGCCAACAATACCTTAATTGACTGTGAGAACGGAATAGCTCAAAGCTCCTTCTGCCGGGATAACATCCTCCAGGGAAAC